>CAZFLF010001214.1:0-2562 GCA_964519825.1 uncultured Pirellulaceae bacterium
CTAATTCACCGTCGACGCAGTACGGCACGACAATTCGCTTTCCACCAGCCAACGCGTCGGCCAAATCGTGTCGCGTTCGGACTTCGGAGCGGACATCGACGTAAAACATCACCGTTTTCGCTAGGGAATACTCTGGCAATGCCATGAACTTGGCGACGATATGGCGGCTGATTTCGTCCTTGTTGACTTGAGAATTACGATTGGCGTGGGCTTGCTCACGAATCGCCTTTTTCCACTCGAATAAACCGGGAAGCAAACTGGTCATCCGCATCACTCCCGTGGAATAAATCGTAAGGGGACCGGCCGCGGCCAACCGTGGTCATTGAGTCGGTATCGGACAGTGGTAACGGCCAAGGATGTTGACTTACGGCGCGCGGTATAGTCACTTTTCTCACGCTGCTTTTGCCGGGCCGGAACATTCGCGGCCTTCTCCGGGCGACAGCTGTGCAGCGTTGGATGCGTATGGTAGCAAAAAATAGTACACGGATAAGGAATACTCGCGATGAAATTCGGCATTCACTCGTTGTTATTCACGGAAACATTTATCGACAAGGATCTGAAGCTGCTCGATCGCTGCAAGAAAATGGGGTTCGATGCGGTGGAGATTATTCCGTTTGATCCAGATCGGTTTCCGGCGGCCAAGGTCCGACAGGTCGCTCAGGACTTGGGGCTGACGATCAACACGGGGTACGGCATGCCGCCGGAATACAACACCATTTCGCCCGACGCGAAGGTGCGCCGGGCTGGCGTGGAGTTTTCGAAGCGTCTAGTCGATTTGAGTAACGAGGCTGGGGCCGAGGTGTTTGGCGGGGCAGTTTATTGCGGATGGGGATACTTGACCGGTGCGATGCGGACTGCGGACGAATGGAGTTGGGGTGTCGATTCATTCCGAGCGACCGCGGAGTACGCTGCCCAGACTTCCAGCTTGATTCTGGGCATTGAGCCGCTGAACCGTTTCGAGTCTCACTTCATCAACATCGCCGCGGATGCTCTGCGGTTCATCCGCGATGTGGGGCTGCCGAACGTGAAGGTGCATCTCGACACCTTTCACATGATTCGCGAGGAGGACAGTATTGTGCAAGCGATTCGCGACACCGGCTCGCAGCTCGGTTACTTTCACGCCTGTGAAAGCCAGCGTGGGACTCCGGGAACGGGGCTCGTTCCGTGGCAAGACGTCTTCCGCACGTTCCAAGAAATCGATTATGACGGCTGCGTGACGGTGGAATCGTTTGATCCGAATATGCCGAAGATCGCGAAGCTGTGTTGTATCTGGCGTAAATTGGCCGACTCGCCGGAACAATTGGCGACGGACGGACTAAGATACCTGAGACAGGTTCGGAACGAGGTGATGGGGACCGCGTGAGGTGCTTGGCGAAATGAAACAGATTTTCTTCTATTTCGGCGGCGGTTTGTTGGCTTTCATGATCGCCGGTTGGGCATTTTACAAGGTTTGGGAAGCCCTGGCCCAAGTCGTCAACGATTGGCAGTTGGGGCGCGAGTTGAATCAACTGGAATCGGAAAGCTCGGCCCGCCGCGAACAACGCGTCCTGGCGAACGAAAAACGACTTTCCAACGGTTGCGCGCACGATTTCTGCAGCGGCGCGGTGGGACTCCCCCCCGGCGTGTGCACGAAATGTGGAATGGAGCAGGTGAAGCCGAACGGTGCCTGTGATCACGTGTGGCGAGTCAAGTCTGGCGCGGTCCCCAGCAGTTCGTGCGAAAAGTGCGGGAAACTCTACCATCCAATGGACATTCCGTCCGCGCCCGGACGCCCTGGACTGTGATTAGAGTGGCATCGAGGGGAATGTGCTATGCGTTCGATACACGTCCTGATTCTGTTTGTAACCCTTTTCGCAGCTGGGGCTGACCCTGTGGCGGCGCAGCTTCGTCGCGGTTCGTTCACACAACCGCCACGTTCGGTGCGCAGCCGTGACGCCGACCAACGACATATCCGGCTGGATCTGCGATTTGATGTGGAGAAGCAAGAGATGCAGGGTCGCGCCGCACTAACTTTGGCGCCATTTAAGCCGATCTCTACCCTGGCGCTGGATGCTGCGGAAATGCAAATCAAGCGAATCGCAGTGGAGGTTGCAGCTACGAGGAAGTCATACTGAAAGCGGCCTGTGACGGCTTAATCGAATTGAAACATCCGGACGCCGATGCCCGCTGTGTGGTGCTGCTGGATGAGAAGCCGTCACCAGAACGGCGTGCGGTGTTGATCGGCGCCCTGTCGCGGCTGCAACCGAATAATACGGCGGCTTTCGAGCGGCTGAAGCGCGAACTCGACAACGACCGGTCGAATGTGCGACGCGTGGCAATCGATGCAATTGCGGCCATTGGCGACCCGAGCGCGGTCAATGTGCTATTGGAAAAACGGGCGAAGGAGGAATCGCCAAGGATGATTCGTGCATTCGATTCCGCGATCGAGAAGCTGCGGAGTAAGGAGCGATCGCTCGATCAGTTGCAGCGCGAGCTGTCCGAGCTACGCAATCAGAACAAACAATTGGAAGAGCGTCTCAAGGCGCTGGAACAGAAAAAGTAGCAGACCCCTCACCCCAGCCC
>CAZFLF010001215.1:0-2561 GCA_964519825.1 uncultured Pirellulaceae bacterium
TGGTTCGATTCGTTTCGAGGGAGTCGAAGTGTCAGCCCTGTCCGAGGCCGGGCGCGACCGATATCGGGCCGCCAAACTCGGCTATGTGTTTCAGACGTTCAATCTGCTGCCGGCGTTTACGGCGTTGGAGAACGTATTGCTGGGAATGACCTTTGCCCGCGGGCGCCGGGATCTGGCGCGGGCGAAACATCTGATTGAACGAGTTGGGCTGGCACATCGTGAACAGCACAAACCCGGCCAATTGTCGGTTGGCGAGCAACAACGCGTGGCCGTAGCTCGGGCTTTGGCCAATCGCCCAAAGCTGCTCCTGGCGGACGAGCCAACCGCCAATGTCGATCCCGCCAATCAACAGAAGATCATCGACTTGATCCGCGAAACCTGCCGCGAGGAACAGATCGCCCTGGTAATGGTCACCCATTCCACGGAGGTCGCGGGACAATTCTCCCGCGTCGATCGGCTCGAGGAAATCAATCAGCTGTCGCGTGGGTCACAACCTCAACCGACGTGATGCAACCATGAGCCTCTTCAAAATCGCCTGGCGAAGCATTCAACAACGCGGCCTCGCGTCGTTCCTCACCATGCTGTCGATGGCGCTCGGCGTGATGATGGTCGTGACCGTGTTGTCGATTCACGGTGTGGTCACCAAATCGTTTCAGAACAATTCCAGCCTGGGCTACAACTTGATTGTCGGAGCGAAGGGAGGAGCATTGCAATTGACGCTGAACACGGTGTATTACCTCAGCAAACCCGTCGAGAACATTCCCTATGACTTTCTCACCGAGTTCCAGCCCGCTGCGGTGCGCGACGCCGAGTACCAGCACTCCATTCGCTACCAACTCCATTCCGCTCTGTGGTCCGACGTGCAAGCGTTATCGGCGATCGGTTGCGGGTTGCCAGGTCCCGACCGGGCGGCAACAGCGTTCGCGGAAGTTGCCGCACAAGAGGCACATCTTCGGCAACTCGATCTGCATCGCGACGGGAAATTTGCTCAGTTCACCAATTTGGCGATTCCAGTCCTGCTCGGCGACTACTACGGTCACTTTCGCGTCGTGGGAACGACACCGGCAATGTTCAATGAGCTGACCTTCGGGCCTGCCAATGACCAGAGGTATGTATTTGCGCAGGGACGCAACTTCGAGACTTGGAACGAGCAGAACGGCTATTTCGAGGCGGTGGTGGGAAGTGCCGTCGCCCGAGAGATGAAGGTTAAACTTGGCGATCGGATTTCTCCCGCGCATGGCGATCCCGAAGGAGAAGGGCACGAGCAGAAGTTTACCGTGGTGGGAATCCTGGCTTCGACCGCTACTCCGAACGATCGAGCGGCCTTTGTGAACGCCGAGGGCTTCTATTTGATGGAAGATCATGCGAAGCCCATTGCGCAGGACGAGTCGGCGCCCGTTGCGGAATTGACGACTCGTGCCAGCACAGGCAAGTCACGTCCCGTTCCGCTCCCCATCGAACAGCGCGAGGTCACTGCGATTCTTGTGCGAACGTCGAACCCGTTGTTTGGAGTGAGTTTGCCGAATGTCATCAACGAAGGTCCCGTCGCACAATGTGCCCTGCCGATACGGGAGATTACTGGGTTGTTTGAGTTTATTGTGAAACCAATTCAAATGGTGCTGCTGACGCTGACGGCCCTCATTTGCGTCGTTTCGGGCGTCAGTATTCTGGTGAGCATCTACAACTCGATGAGTGACCGGCGGCATGAGATTGCCGTGATGCGGGCACTCGGCGCGAATCGGGGCACGGTCATGACCGTGATTTTGCTGGAGTCAGTATTACTGTCTCTGGGTGGCGGTTTTCTCGGCTGGGTTGGCGGGCATGCTTTGAATGTCGCCGCTAGCCCGTATATTGAGGAGAGAACCGGCGTTTCATTGAGTTTTTGGAGCGTTGCTCCGCCTCCCACAATGCTAGAATCCCTTGAGCTTCCGCTGTTACAGCCCATAATGGGTTGGATGTCGCTGGAATTTGCGATTATTCCGGCATTGCTTCTTTTAGCGATGGTGGTCGGTTACCTGCCGGCTTTGACGGCGTATCGAACGGACGTGGCCAAGTCGCTAGGTGCCTAGCACCGCGTACGGACGGTGCGGTGTGAGTTGACTAATGCTCTGTCACAGCTAAAAACGGGGGATTGGATCACTGAGCGGAACGGCGCTAGCCGCCGGTTCTTCTTAGGAACCGAGGGCTAGCGCCCGTTCGCTCAATATCCAATTATTTAGCTGTGACAGAACACTAGAAGCCGCCTACCACCAAGAATCCCGCCAAGCCCTGGCGGAAAGGATGGAACAAATATGAGAACTTTGCTTGTTTCGATCGTGCTGTTGAGCAGTGCTGCGGCGACTGTCGTGGCCGGCGCATGTCCATTCTGTTCAGCCGTGTCCCAGACGTTTAGCGAAGAAATGGCGACGATGGATGCGGTGGTCATTGCGGATTTGATCGAGCCGCCTCCCCCGGCGAAGCCCGATGACAACGGCAAGGAATTGCCCAAGGCCAAGTTCAAGATCGCGCGAGTGGTGAAAGGGGATTCCTTGGTAAAGCCGAACCAGATGATCGAGACGATC
>CAZFLF010001216.1:0-2561 GCA_964519825.1 uncultured Pirellulaceae bacterium
GTGGAGTAGAGAATCCAAAAGCCATTGAGCAGCGCCAGCCACCAGAAGCCGGTCCACAGTTGCTCCGCCATGTATTTGGCTTGATATGTCCCGGCAGCATAGCCCGGCAGTGACTCGTGTGCGGGAATGATCGCCAAGACCAGGTTGACGTTAAGCAGCATGCCAAGGAAGCATCCGACCGCCCACAGTGCCGCTTGATCGATCACCGCGTACCGCCACCAGGTCTTCCAGCGGCTGAGGTTGTCCTTTGTCGGGTGAAAGACGCAGCCGATAGACTTGAGTTCTAGGTGCCCTTCGCGGAGGGCGCTGCCGATGCCCCCCATATGCTTGCCCATACCAAAGCCCTTGTCGCGGAACCAATTCGAAATCGTCAGGTTGCCCAAGCCGCCCGAACCGGCCGTAGCGGCAAATGACGCCAACAGGACCAGATCGACATTTGGCGGCAGCGAATGCGGGATCAGAAATCCCTGTATCGTGCTCTCCCAGACACTGAATGGCACGAACACAAAGTTCACGACCAGCAGGAATGCAAATATGAAAATGATCATGACCCAGGAAAGCCGTTCGAGCACCCGCTCGATCGACTTTCCAACCTGAAGGAGCACAGAAGTCATCACGATCATGATGCTGGCGACAATCCCGACTTGTAAGCGATTCGTTTCGGACGGATCGCCACCAATCCAGGCCGCTACGAGCACCGTCGCGCATCCGGCGGCCAATGCCGGCGTGGCGAGCTGGGCAGTGCCGATGAGGATGTAGAACGTTCCCCATAGCCGCGGTCCCGGGGATAACCGCATGAAGCCGGTAATGATCGGCTCGCCGGTGTAGAGCGTGTAACGTACCGCCTCGAGGTTAAAGAGCGATTGCAAGATGATGGCGGTCGTGGCAATCCAAAGAATCGTTGGCCCATATTCGACAGCCATCTTCGGGCCAACGATCCACTCGCCGCCGCCCATCGCCGCGGCCAACAGGATTGCTCCAGGACCGACTGTGCGGATTGTGTTCGCAAAGGAAAACGGCAGCGGCTCGGGAAGGTCCCCCTCGCGCCATGGCGGCAAACACCCGTGGTCCCTAGGCGAATCGCTCAACCTATCTGCACGACCCGCCGGTAGACCACCAGCGCCCGCAATTCCCTGAGGTGGACTGGTCACATCTGGTCGGTGATCGGACGACATCGCCAAAATGATAGCAGGTCTTAACTGACGTTATCCAGGAAGTCCGTGCGATATGTATGGCTTTTGGTGTCGTACCTTCTTCATCCCTGTCAGTGTTAGGAAAAGTTTCACGGCGTTTTCGATAATGGCCGGACGCTGACTTCTTTGAAGTAGACGACGTCCCCCGGATCGTGATTCTGCAAGCCGAGATGTCCGGAATGTGGTCGCTTCGGTTCCCGTTTCGGTTCGTACCAATCTCGTTTGCTCGGGACGTTTTTGCTGTCTGGATCAAACGAGGTAATCGACTTGCCATCCACTTCGACCCGCACGAGGTTGACTTGCAAGGTAATTAGCATGGTGCGCCAATCGCCCGACCCTGACGGCGGCAACGGCTCGGCTTTCGCCAAAGAGTAAATAGCCCCAGTACGGTGATTTGGATCGGCGTCATCACAGATTTGCACTTCGTAGCCGTGGTGCACCGCGTACCACGGACCTCGGTCCATCTCCGACGCTTCCATCAATTGCTCCAGCGCCCCTGTGGCGAGCTTTCCGTCTTCGTTGCGTTTCACCGGAGCAGTTCGTTCACTCACCCTTTCCAGGATACCAGGGTCAATCCGGACAAAGACGCCCGCGTTCGATTTGGGGTTCTGGCTTTTGTAAGTGACACGAATCTGGCAATCGCCAAATGACTCTGGCTTATAAAGGAGTAGCCCCATGCCTTTCTCATCGCACTCCGTTCGTAGACTGTCGCCATCGACAACAAATCGGCCCCAGCCAATCTGAACCCAACTTGGATCGACTTGACCGTCTTTGATCAGCGGTAAGGCACGCCAAGTACCGGCTGCCGGTTTGTCTTCGGCGACTGCGGCGACGGTGCAAAACAGCGACATCGATAGTATCCCCACAACTCTTGAATCGCAGCGCATGATCGTCACCTCTTGAACGATGGATGGAGTCAGAAAATGCAGTCACTCAGACAGAGTTCGAGTGAGTGTACGTTATTTGAATACTTGCAGGATGTTCGGGTGTTGCAAGCGAGCCATCGTATTGGCTTCCTTGCGAAACCGCACCAGCGCTTGCGGGTCAATTGCCTCCTCACTCTTGATCCGCTTAAACGCAACGACGCGGTCCAAGTCCCGCCTGGCGCCTCGACGCCAGCCCAGGGGATCGGCGCGATTCGCGTCTTCGACGAGGCCGAGGCGCAGGGCATCGACCTGGTGAGCATCACGCAGGATTCGCTGGGGTTGCTGGAGACACTCGATATTTCGGCCGAGGCCCAGGCTCGTATCACCGCCACGATCACTCCGCAAAAGGCGATCCTGGTCCCGGCGAAAATGGTGGACGTGGCCGGGACGCCCGCCATCGCCTGGTTGGAAATGAATCTGCTTACCGGCGAGACCATCGGCT
>CAZFLF010001217.1:0-2558 GCA_964519825.1 uncultured Pirellulaceae bacterium
TTCGCAGTGAAAGCACGAGTCATAGGAACGATAAGACTTTCACCTAAAGTGCAGATTCTGAGCACACCCACGTACGAAAGAAATATCAAAGTTCAGCCGCTTTGCCCTGGAACCGTACCTTGGTCTCCCACTTAACAACACACTAAAGAGGTGGACAGAAGAGTAGCTCCACACTAAAGACCCAGTGCCCCGATTCTGCAACAAAGCTGAGTACGACGTGAGCTACAATGCCGGCATGTCACGCGGCGAAGACAAACTGAATCCGTGTGAACCGCCGATTGATGCGAGCGACGATTCAGAATCGCAAGATCCAACGGACGACGAGTTCGGCAATCAATACGTTTACGTGGCCATTGCTGTGCTCTCGTTCATCGCTGGGGCGGTAGCCGTAATCATTAATTACCCAAAATGACAACCGGACCAAATAACCCGGCCCGTTTTCGTCCCCGATACTCCGTCCGCACGCTGGCCATCTTCTTAACGCTGGTCTGCGTGTACTTCGGGGCGTGGGAAGCGACGAAGAAGTACGGGGTGCGTAAGGTGAGTTCGGATGTGATCTCGGAATCCGAACACGTCAGATTCTCCAAAGCCCCTGGCCCAAGTCTTGTTCTCGTAGACGTGCACCGGAGAAGTGAAAGAATCAAAACAAATGATGGCTACGTAATCCATTTCATTCCAGTCAGGCTCTACTATGTCTGGCTGTTCGGTCCAAAGATCAAGCTGCCGTTCGAGTCGGAATGGTGATTTGCATGTGCGAGCGAGGTACAACGAAGTCGCCCAGGAACAACGAACGATGAACGAATCGAGGATGAGTCGACGCCAACTTCTGGCAACCGCCACCGGTGCTTTGGCGACGACGTACTCGGCACTCGCGCCTTCGCCGCTGGATCAGGCCGTGCGCGGTGAAGAGCAACCTGTTGGAATCTTGACACATGGGCTTGTTGGATATTGGCCACTCCGGGGAGATCTCCAGGACCAGTCCGGCCTGGGAAATCACGGTATGGCACATGGCGACGGCACCGAGAATGGGAAGTTCGATGGGCGGGGAAATTGGATCGAGATTCGGCCGAGTGACTCACTTAAATTCGGCACAGAGGATTTCACGCTGGCGGTCTGGGTCTGGACCGCGCCAGACATCGACGATGTGATCGGTGATGTGCTCACGAAGTACGACTCGCAGCGGCGCCGCGGCTTCAACCTGACGATCCAGTCCACAGCGGGCGGTTACAGCTCGCACGGTGACGACCGTCACGTTGCCTTCGGGATCGACGACGGCAGCGAACCCACTTGGGTGGATTGTGGTCGTCCCAGCCCGACGAGCAACTATGTCAGCAACTCCTTGACGGTTTTCGATGGGAACCTCTACGCGGCCATTACCGACGCCGAGAAGGAAGAGGATTGGTGCCATGTGTTCCGTTACCGCGGCGATCGGAGATGGGAGGACTGCGGACGAGTGGGAAACCGTCGCACGCATGGTGTCGGACCGATGGTCGTTCATCGCGGTCATCTTTATGCGGGCACCTGGACCTACGACTGGACGCGGGTTGGCCGCAGCCAACCCCTCGATGACTTCTGCAGCGTTTATCGATATGCGGGTGGCACCACGTGGGAGGATTGCGGCCAACCCGGAAGTTGCCGCCGCCTGTTTGGTCTGGCTTCCTTTCGTGGTCAGGTGTTTGTGACCGCCGAAGATGGTCGCTGCTATGTGTATGAGGGGGACCAAACATGGAGCGAGTGCGGTCGCTTTCCCAATTACGCACATCCGTTGGGGATTCACGATGGCATGCTGTACGCGGGCGTATTGAATCCGGCAGGAGTCTGGGAGTTCAACGGAAAAGGCTGGAAGCACCTGGGCAACCCGCAAGGAAGCGAAGATCGCTGCAATCAGATTCACGCCTTGGAGGTCTATCGTGGGCGCCTGCATGCGACGACCTGGCCCGAGGGGCACGTGTGTCGGTTGGAAGCGAACGGTAAATGGACAGATTGCGGCCGGCTGGGAGACGCGATGGAGATCAACGCGCTGGTCGTCCACAACGGGCAGCTTTACGGAGGCACAATCCCGCGGGCCGAGGTGTTCCGCTTCGATGGTCGGCAAAAATGGTCGTCGATCCGCCGTTTTCTCGATCCTGCCGGCTACGAGTTCAAGAACCCCAATGAGTGGGCGCGGGTGACGAGCCTGACAACCTATGCCGGCAAGCTCTTTGCCAGCATGGGCAGTTGCACCAGTTCTCGACTCGACGCCCCGGCCGATTTTCGCGGCCAGGTCTTTGCGATGCAGGCTGGTCCATGCACCTCCTTCGACCGAGACCTGGGAGCCGGATGGCGGCACGTGACGGCGGTGAAGCGAAGTAACCGCCTCGAACTGTTTATCAACGGTGAGAAGGCGTGCGAATCGGGCTTGTTCGACACTGCCAGTTTCGACCTGGCTCACGACCAGCCGTTGCGCATTGGGCTGGGAGAAACAGATTATTTCTCCGGCAGGATTTGCGAAGTGCGAGCCTACAATCTGGCCCTCGATCTGACGGCGATTCGGCAATTGGCTCAAACGAGACGCCCCG
>CAZFLF010001218.1:0-2557 GCA_964519825.1 uncultured Pirellulaceae bacterium
TGGACGAGTGGAAACAACGGCCCGGCCAAGACAACCACTGGTTCGACGGGATCGTTGGATGCGCAGTGGCGGCGTCGATGCAAGGCGCGGCGCTGGAGAACGTGTCCAAGCCGTATAAGCCGAAGGAGCGGATCAGCCTGGCGGCGTTGCAGGCGGAGGCGCGGACGCGGCAGGGGAGGAGGTGAAACGCGTCGAAGCATTCGCTGGCCGACAGGCCCGGATCGACGGCAACGTGGCCGCGATCATCGGGCTGAGCCGGGCGCTGTTCCGGGAACCGGCGCGGCAGTCGGTCTTCGAGACGCGGGGGATTTTGGAGTTTGAGTTTTAACGACATTCCTCCGCCCGAATGCCTCCGCGGCCTCACGATCCACCACAGCCGTCGCACGCTCATCAGCCACGCGCTGGCAGGCGGCCGCACGCTGGCCGAAGTCCGCGATGCTGCTGGGCACGCGAACGTGAGTATCACGTCCGGGTATTTGCATGTCGCGGTAGAGGATGATTCGAAAGTCGGCAGACTTTTTGACGGCCGATAGCACGCCACGGATTCAAGTCTCGCAATCGAAGGAGTGTCGCTCCCGCCCTCGGTCGTGAACACCGACGCGCGCAGCGGCGAGAGCCTGGTTAAGGCGGTCGATGTGACTGATGCGCGCAACGGCCCGGACTGCCAAATTTGATTGCACCGCATTCCCCATTACGCACAGCCATGCACTCGCTTCTGCCAAAAGAATCGAGTTGTGAAGATAACGATGGATTACTCGATGGGCTTAAGGTTGGCGTTTGCCGGGTCAAGTCGCAGGGCATAGACGCGGCAATCGTGGGTGTCGATGCCCCAGATGATCTGCCGTTTGGAGTCGAACAGTAGACCGCACGAGTGGCCGGGGCCTGCGGGATGAGCGGGGCGTTTGTCCATTCCGACTTCGTAGGTGATGGCCAATGACTGCCACTTGTCTGCGGTGCAGTTGTAAGCGAGCGCCCGCCGCGGCTCGCCGGTTTCGCCAGGCAGCAAAGTGGAGAAAAGTACCAGGTCGTGGTCGGGGTCGTAGACAGCGCGATCGACGCCTTTCAAGTCGAGGTTGGTCAAGGCTGCCGCGTTGGCGGTGGACGTTTTCATCACTTCGCCTGTCTTCAGGTCGCAGAAGTGCAGATTGCCATCGTTCTTTTTGCCGTAGTCTGAGCGGATGAAGATCAGCCGGCCACGTTTTGAGTCATAGACGAACGTTGAAGCATCGACCGCGGCGGTGGGCAGCTTCTCGCCGCTGCAATTGATCTCGCGCCACTCTTGCTTTTCGGTGTCGAGTTTGAAGAGGCCGCCGTGGCCGGTCCAGCAGATGAGGCCGTGCGGCGTCGGCAGGGTGTTCAGCGTGTAGAAGCAATCGTTGTAGACCATCGGCTTCGGCTTGGGGAAACGGCCGATCCAGTCGCCGATGGCTGGATCGTAGACGTAGGTGTTGTCAACACGGGCGTTCAGGTACAGCTTCTGGCTGCCGGGGTCGTAGTTGTAGCTCTGGTAAGTGTGGCCGGTGACCCAGGGGCGTCGGTTGAGGTTGAAGCCTTCGGGATAAGACGTGTTGCTGTACGTCTGGCCCAGCGGGAATTCTACGGGAGCGGTCAGCTCCCAGCGGTTGGTGGCGAGGTGATAATGGAGCACGTCGCTGCCGCAGTGGGCCGAGTGGCCGCCGCTGAAAACGAGAACCAGATCGTGATCGGGGTCGAGAACGGCATGGCCCCAGGTGCGCACCATCTCCGGCTTGTTTGGTGGCTTGAGCTCGACCCACCGATTCGCTGGAATTGCGTCGTGAACTTTTTTTGCCGCGGTCGCATCGGGTTTGGTGCCCTGCAGGAAATAGTTGGGGTGAAAGGGGCCAGTGCGGTAGACACGCGTGTCGGACGCCACGCCCTCGTGGGGGCCTCTCCAAGCGTTAGCGGTAATGTCGAAGGTCCAGTCACCGTCGTTGAGTTCCCTGTATTGAGCGCCGAGGTAGGAGGTGCTCGACGTGTAGGTGTAGCCGCCGGAGAGAGTGACGGTGCCGTCGCTATTGGCTTTCAAGGTGTGGCTGCCGCGCGGCGGCGGAGCCGATGTTGGGTGCCGTTGCTCCCACTGCTTCTTGGCAGGATCGAAGAGCCATAAGTCGTTGGTGAGGTAGTCGCCGTGATCGCCAGCGGTGAGGACAAAGAGTTTGGTCTGGGGATCGTAGGCGAGCGGGCTGACGAAGCGAGCAGGAGGTTCGGCGTCCAGCAGCACACCCGCTTGTTCGAGCATGACTTGGCCTTCAAGCGAAAACAACTTGCCTGCGGCTGACAACGTGTTTATTTCATCGACTTTCGATAGAGCACGTGCGAGCTGCTGCTTTTCGTAGCCCGCCACGGTTCGCAAGGCCGACCGCAAGTCTTCCTTCAGAGATGCCCACTCCTTTCGGCAAGGCTCTGCGAGCTTTTTTTGTTCCACCTCGAGGGCAGCTGGTAGCTTGTCGAACTCGTGACCTTCAAAATACAGGTAACGAAAACGGGCGGTGACTCCTCGAACCGCCAGCGCAAGCTTCTGGCATTTCTCGTGGTG
>CAZFLF010001219.1:0-2554 GCA_964519825.1 uncultured Pirellulaceae bacterium
CAGGAGCTGCGTCAAGCACGACAAGCCTTCCACCGGCAGCATTGCGTGCGGCAAGGCCAGAGCAATGGCTTCGGGCAATCGCCCGCGCAGGATTACCGGTGCGGACGACACCAGGGCACCCGCCGGGCTGCAGATTGGAGTGGTGTGTTGATGACCTTGGTCGCACGCCGCGTTGCCTGCCGCCAGCAACACCGACTCGGCAAGATTCGGCAGTGGTGTGGTATTGCTTTCGCATTGCCAGGGGTGGAGACGCAGCGAATTGTCGGCGCCGCGATCGAAGTACACCAGCCGAACTGGGCCGAGTATTTCACTCAATACGATCGACGCGTCCGCAAGTGCAGCCTCTTTGTCGCGAGCGCTGGTTACCGCCCGCAATAGTTTCTGCTGCAGTTCCCGCATCTCGGTGACTTGCCGCGCAACCTGCGTCGGCGGATTATCCAGCATCGCAACGCCAATCGACGGAATACCTGCCGCCCAGCCTGGAGTACGTACGTCGACTTGAGAAGTTGCGAGATGTATTGATTGCGGGATACTCAGTGGCATGACAAAGCCTCACTGTGCCGCCGCGTCGGGCCGGCTGGGAATTTCAAGGAGGCAACGTTCTCCGCTGCGGAAGAGCCCCTTACTGTTATCCAGCCGTACCTTGATCGGTACGGTACTGCTTCCCGCATCCGTAACTGGAGAGATCATCTCAACGATCCCCCGAACTCGATTCCCACTGGCCTCGATGACGACCTCAACTTCCCGGCCGATGCCAATGGTCGCGAGGTGGCTGCTCGGAACGGAGAAGTTTGCAAGCAGCGGATCCAGTTTCGCGATCGTGAACAGAACCGGATCGTTGGGTGCCACGAACTCACCCTCGAACTTGATGGACTTGGTGATGACCCCATCCAGAGGCGCTCGAATCGTACGGCGAGCAAGCTGCAGGCTGGCCTTCTCATGCTCCAGCTTGCGGATCGCCAGTTCCTCCTGAATCGTGAGGACTTGGGATTTGGCGATGGCCACATCGGCTCGCGTTCGCTCGACTTCTTCTTGTCGAGCGTGCCCATTCTCTCGTAGCAGCGTCAGTTTATCGAGCTTGTTTTGCTGTAACTCGAATTCAGATTGCGCGGATTGCAGCCGCCCGGCAGCCTTCATTTGTTCGGCGGCAATCGCCAGTACAGTGAGATGCACGTCGTTATCGAGTTTTGCCAGTTCTTGTCCTTTCTTGACAAAGTCCCCCTCGCGAACTTTGACACTAGCGACCACACCAGTTTCGGTGGTCGCCACATTCACCACGCGAAATGGTTCGGTAAAGCCCTCGAACGTTTCCGCGACGGCAGCAGGTCCAACAGCCATTGGCAGGGATAGTAGGAAACCGGCCATGACAGATGGCTTATGCCACCTGATGGTTAGTGAAGGACAATGGCGTTGTGTCATGACATGCAGTGGCGCCGCGGTTTGTAGGAAACCCCGCGATTGCGCAAAATCGCTGTCAAAATCTAGGTCAACGTAAGGAAATTGATCAGGAGGATGGTGGGGGGAGACCTGATCGGGCGGCGTGCGGTTGGGGTCGTGCGTACCATCCTGATCAAGTAGGCCGATCAAGTCGGTTGTGACGGTTGTTCGGAACGACCGGCAAGCGTGGATAGTACGCCCCCCATCCAATCGTCTTGGGTCAGGAGCTGACGCCGTTGTTCGGCTTGCGCTCGTTCCGCTCGGTTCTGCGCTTCCGTCACGATCCTGGAGTAATCGCCGTAGGCCTCGCCCGTGCCGTCGGCAGTATGCTGAAGGCGTTGGGCTAGCGCCGGGGCATTTCGCCGAATCAGAAGGTCGTCGGCGGACACAAGGAACTGACACGATCCGGGATCGCCTTGGCGAGCCGCCCGACCCAGCAGCTGGCGATCCACCCGCGCTGATGCGTGCCGTTCGATTCCCAGCACGAACAATCCACCGAGTTCCGCCACGCCGGTTCCGAGCCGGATATCGGTTCCTCGACCTGCCATGTTGGTGGCAATCGTTACGGTCCCAATTTGACCGGCATTCGCGACGACCGCTGCTTCGTCGGCGTCTTGCTTGCCATTGAGAATCTGGAACGGAACGGCCAGTTCACGCAATCGATCAGCCAAGGATTCCGAGGTCGCGATTGTGCGGGTACCCACGAGAACCGGTTGACCTGTGGCATGAATCCGACGGATCTCTTCAGCGGCGGCACGATACTTGGACGCTTCGTCCCGGAAATAGCGGGTTGCGAGAATTTGACGACGGCCGGGCCTTCGCGTTGGGATCGTGACGACCCTCAAGCGATACACGTCGCGAAATTCGCGCTCACTACCCGTGGCCGTCCCCGTCATCCCGCATAATCCCTCATACAGCCGCAGGAACCGCTGGCGTGCAATACGCAACAAGGGCCGCTGCTCGGCGAGGATCGGCACACCTTCCTTCGCTTGCACGGCTTGATGCAGGCCATCTCGCCACAAGCGGTCGGCAAAGATTCGGCCGGTATTTTGATCGACAAGCTCGATCTGAGCATCCCTGACGACATAATCGACATCTCGTCGCAACAGCCAACGGG
>CAZFLF010001220.1:0-2552 GCA_964519825.1 uncultured Pirellulaceae bacterium
TCGCTCCAATCCCGTCCGCAGGCGGAGCGAACTGGCATACGCATATCGATTAACTTGCCCGACGGCTCACTTCGGCCTGCCCGGTTGCTGCGGCTGCGGTTGCGGCTGCGGCCGCGGCTGCGGCGGATTGCTCGGTTGCTGCGGCTTGCCCGGTTGCGGTGCCGGCTTCGCGGGAGGCTGTATAGGCTTGGCAGGTTGTGGTTGCGGATTACTGGGTGACACCTTTTCACCTCGCTTTTTGAAAGTAAGGATCAGTTGATTGATTCGTGATCGGATTGTACTCGATCGATTATTACAAGAACTTCCGAACATCGACATACTTGTGGTGGGAATCGAATGACCGGCCGATTGAAGCGTGCTGGGAACGGCCCGAAGTTCGTCATTGCTGCGCGACTGTGACGCTGAGATTCATCTTGGCAGCTCAAGCGCAACTCACTGGCATGCTGTGGCTTTTAGAGGACATTTTTCGAATCATCCTGATCGGATGTGACGTGATGGTGGCCTGCGATCGCCTCAATAATTTGGGGATTCCGACCATTGCAGATTGCACGGCCAAATCACGTGAGAATTGCAGTGCAATTAGCGCTGCCAATTCTGAGCTATGCAGTCAGATCGATAGCGGCTCGCGAGGCTATCTATCAAGGGACAGCCATCGATTTCGGTTTCCGCGATCCGGGGTTCGCGCAACGCTTGGAGATACTCGAAGTTCGTCCGAGCATTCGTTCGCTGGCTTGTCAGCAAATCATCGCAGCGCGCGAAGGCTCAGCAATATTTCCGCCAGCCGAGTTCGTGTTCGCGTTTGTCACCGATACAACCAGACTTTCCCTCACATTTGACAACGCCGTTAATAATTGAACTCTCTCGTTTCTGATGACGATGTGTCCGTGTCATTCCATGCTCAATTCTTCACCATGTGCCCGCCTTCCGGCTTGTGGAAAAGGACGGATAATCCGTCCAGGAAGAATTAGCGACATTAGGGAACTCCGCGATGACCATGCTCGAAAAGTTATTGTTGCCAGAAATTCGTGAGCTGATTCAAACCAATGATCTGGACATTCTCCGCGAAGCCCTCAACCGCTGGTTGCCTGCCGACGTTGCCGATTTGATTGCTGATTTGAGTTCGCGCGAAGACATCGTGGCCTTCCAGTGCTTAGAACCAAAGTTGGCCGCGGAGACTTTTGCGTACCTGAGTCGACACACGCAGGAGGAACTGATCCGGGTTTTGCCCGAGTCGGATCTGGCTCGCATCCTGAATGAGTTGGCGCCCGATGACAGAACCGCATTGCTGGAAGGGCTTTCGAGCGACGAAGTCGAGCGGTTGCTGACCCTTTTGACTCCCGAGCATCAAAGGATAGCCCGCTCGCTACTATCCTACGGCGAGGGGACCGTCGGACGTCTCATGACGCCCGACTTCATTGGTGTGCGAGAAGAGTGGACGATCAACCGGGTGCTGGAACACATTCGTATCGTCGGCAAAGACAGTGAGACTCTGAACGCAGTCTATGTCACCGACGATCAGCACCACCTGATTGACGACATCCGCATAGGTGAAATCCTTTTGGCGCAGCCGAACGCCGTGGTTCGCGATTTGCTGAACCGGCAGTTCGTCGCTCTTGCCGTGACAGACGCCGAGTCATTCGCAGTCGAACAATTTCGCAAATACGATCGGACCGTCTTGCCGGTAGTCGATCGTCGCGGCGTTCTTCTCGGCGTCGTAACCGTCGACGACGTGTTGGACATAGCCGAAGAGTCGGCAACACGCGAAATCCAGAAATTTGGTGGATTGGAAGCACTCGACGAGGCGTATATCGCCACACCGGTTCTGCAGATGGTACGTAAGAGAGCAAGTTGGCTTGTCGTGTTGTTTTTGGGTGAGTTGCTCACGGCGTCGGCGATGGGCGCGTTTGAACCAGCGATTGAAAAAGCCATCGTTTTGACGCTGTTCGTGCCGCTGATCATTTCCAGCGGGGGCAACTCGGGGTCTCAGGCAGCGACGCTCATCATCCGCGCAATCGCGATTGGGGAAGTAAAACTGTCGGATTGGTGGACGGTGATGCGCCGGGAGATTCTGTCGGGACTAATTCTGGGAGTGGTACTTGGCGCGATCGGGTTCCTGAGAATCGCGCTGTGGAGCATGTTCTCCGACGTGTATGGGCCGCACTGGGCACTCGTAGGCGTTACCGTAGGACTATCGCTGGTCGGAATTGTGCTCTGGGGAACGTTGTCAGGTTCGATGCTTCCGTTTCTCATCAAAAGCTGTGGCCTCGATCCCGCAACTTCATCAGCCCCATTCGTCGCGACACTCGTTGACGTCACCGGTTTGGTGATTTACTTCACGGTAGCAATGGTTGTCCTTCGGGGCACACTACTGTAGCGCAGCGTCGATATTCCCGATGAAAGTATTACTACGAATTACCGAACAGCCCCGACGGCTGATCGCCTGCTTCACTCAGGCCCAGATCCTTTCTGAATCCGACATCCAGCAGCTCGGTCATGAATTAATGCAAGCGGCGAAACAAGCCAAACAGAGCGGAAAACTGGTGCTCGACTTC
>CAZFLF010001221.1:0-2552 GCA_964519825.1 uncultured Pirellulaceae bacterium
CGAACGCCAAGGATCCACGGCGGAACATCGTCACGGACTCAGCCGCAGCGCGCATGCGCACGCTCGTCGCGGTATCGGGCGACATACTGAGAGCAGGGGGCTCGCGTAAAGCGGCCTGCGCGAGATGCGCAGCACTGAGCATCAGGCGGTGCGCCTCTACGAACAACGGAGGCGGATCGCATCGAGACAGCGTGCGATTCACAAACTGCACGGCGTCGTGCTGTTGCATCCTCGACGGTACTGTCGACGACTTGGCGATATGTTGAAGGGCCGGTTGGAGGTCGCGAAAACGGTCCGCTGCGGCCGCGATCTGACGGATACAGGTTCGAGCCGACTCGATGTGCAGCTTGTCCCGATCGCGCTGCAGCTGCACGCGGGCGGCAGTCTCGAACTCCGTTTGCAGCGCAATCATGGTCGAGGCGATCATTTCATCACGCTTTCCACCGAGCAGCCTATCTTTCTCCAACAAGTGCGACTGCAGCTTCACGATTGCACGCACGTCACCTTTGCGGCCCGCGAGCGTACCGCGCTTTACGACATCGACGGTGAACTTGCGATACGCGTCGTCCACATGCCCCTCGGTCTCTAGGGCCGCCGCGACCCGGCGTGCACCGTTGGCGGTCCATAACGCGGGGAGCTCAGTGCGATGGCGCCGGAGCGCTTCCGCCGTAGCGCGCAGCACTGCTGTTCGTTCCGCGGGCGTACTCAGGAACCGGACAACACGCATCGCGATATCGATAAGCTCAATGAGCGTAGGCTGACGAACCGCAACCATGCCAGTCGGAGACACCGTGGGCGCCCTCAACGTAAGAGTGACGTGATTCATTCCAGCGGCACCGCGGAGTTCGTTGAGAATAACCTGCAGGGTGTTGATTGCGTCGTTGGCCTCGAGCGCTCGATACCCGTGGTGGGCCTTTGGCCATACCATCAATCGCTGAATCACGTTTTCAACGATTCTTACTCGAACGACCGGGTCCGACTGCGCCGGCACGGCATCGAGATCGGCGCTGACCTCGCGGCTCAAGGTTGCGAAGTCGCCTGGACCGGCACTCGAGGCGTAGCGTGCGGCCGCGAGGGATTCTGCTGCCTCTATAGTTGCGCGCCGGTCGATCGTGGAAGAAGCGAGCGATACAAGCTCCACTCGCGGTGCACTATCGACAGCGAACGGTAACAACACGATCAACTTCTCATCGACCTCGGCATACGAGCCATGGCTGTAGATCGTGGTTCCATCCTTCAGCACCACGGGAATCCACTCACTGGCCAGTTGGGGTACTGCCGATGGCACCCGGAGCAGATGTTTCACCGGCTCTGTCATGACCGACCAGCTGGTCAACGCCTTCGCGTGGCCAGCCGACAACGTCGGGCTCGGATTATCTGTAACGATGGAATTGTCCAGGGCGAATCCCTGTACAGCGCGAGACTCGCGAGCTGCGCGCGCCGTGGGTGTAACTGCTGGTGTCCTGGGAGTTCGACTCTCGGGCTGGAGACGCGGATGGGGCCGTTCCTCACCGATAGGCTGAAAATCGATGTAAACAAGGTTTCCGGAGGTTCGTAACCGATGACGATAGTTGGTCGTCAGTGAAACCCGAATTCGTGTCACCGTCGGACCGGTCGCGGAGCCGGTCGTATTGATCGCAATATGAGAAATGATTCCGGGCCGGCCTGCCACTCTCATGTTGCGCCAATCGCCGGCGATGCCGACGAACTCAATCACCGCCGTTCGAGCGTCCGCAGCTGTTGTCGCGACGAGCACAGCAACCGCAGATGTTCGCACGGCCAGTGACGATCCTACCCCGGCGGCCAACACACTGACCGAAGTCAGATGATTTGGAACGGGCGCTGTCGCCGCAAAGGTTGGCATCAGCACAAGCATGATGACAAGAGCGGCTAAGGATCGAACGACCATCCACATTTTGTCTCCGGCTGATTGAAAACAGAGATTTTAGCTTAACATTACGGTCGCTAGTCCACCGACTTTAACTGATGAGCAGTTACAACGACTACTATGGCTTCGGGGAAGCACCCTTCAGCCTTACCCCCGACCCAAGATTCGCCTACTCCGCGAATTCGCACCAGCGTGCGCTTGAAACCGTTCTCCACGCGTTGACCCGGCGCGAAGGACTGATCGTGGTTACCGGCGGGATAGGTTGCGGGAAGACAATGTTGTGCCACCGGCTCATACCTCTGTTGGCGGAGCGGACGTTTCTGTCCCTGGTGTTGAACCCGTTTCTAGCCGCCGACGACCTGCTCAAACAAGTCCTTCAAGACTACGGGCTTGTATCGACCGACGATGCGCGCCGCGGATTCGTGGCGCGGACCAGCGGCCACGATTTGGTTCGTACGCTGGCGGATTTCCTCAAATCCCTGGCGCAAATCAACGGGACGGCCATCATCATCGTCGACGAAGCACAAAACTTGCCTCTCAGGACATTGGAACAAATTCGCTTGCTTTTGAATTTCGAAACAGCCACGAGCAAGTTGCTTCAAATTATCCTGGTCGGACAGGACAACCTCGAGCCGATCCTAGGGCTGGAAGAAATGCGGCAATT
>CAZFLF010001222.1:0-2548 GCA_964519825.1 uncultured Pirellulaceae bacterium
CACGTCGTCCGCACCGGCCTCCAAGGCAACTTCCATCAACTTGTCTTCGCTGACAATCTTGGCCGAGACAATAATCAGCCCCTTCCGTTCAAACATCCAACCGACACAATTCGTGCCACCGAGCTTACCGCCGTGGATTTCGAACAGTTTGCGGATCTCCGGCGCGGTGCGGTTTCGATTATCGGTCATGATGTCGCAAATGATTGCGACGCCTCCGGGACCATACCCTTCGTACAACGTTTCTTCCACGTTGCCGCCGTCGAGCTCACCGGTCCCTTTTTTAATCGCTCGTTCAATATTGTCTTTTGGCATGCTGACCGCTTTGGCATCGATGATTGCGGTCCGCAGTCGCGAATTTGCGGATGGGTCGCCGCCGCCCAGTCGCGCTGCAACGATGATGGCTCGCGAGAGTTTACCCCACAATTTGCTCCGCTTACGGTCGACGGCCGCCTTGCGGTACATGATGTTGGCAGCATGGGAATGTCCGGCCATGGCTATCGTCTCTCGCTGAGGACACTACTTCTTCGGGTCCGAATGCTCTTTGATTTTTGCTGCCGTGTTGGCTCGCTGCTTGGCTTCGTGCGGACCTTGCATCAATTCGAGTCCTTTGCGCCAGGCTTCGAGGGCCTTGGCCCGCTCGTCGAGTTTAAGATACACGTCGCCGAGGTGGTCGTAGATGACACCGTCCGGTGCGCCGGCGACCGCTCGTTCCAACTCGCGCACCGCATCACTGTAGCGGCCCAAGCGGTACAAAGCCCAGCCCAAGCTGTCGCGGTACGCGGCGTTGTCCGAATCCGCCGCCACGACTTGTTCGAGCATCCGCAGTGCTCGTTGCAGCCGCTTTCCCTGATCGGCCCATAAATAGCCTAAATCATTGAGAGCTCCAATGTTCTCGGGAAACTCATCGAGCACTTGTTCCAGCCACTCTTCAGCCTCGGGTAGACGCTCTTTCAGCACGCAGATATTGGACAAGATGAGTCGCGTTTGACGCATCTGGTCGCGCACTTCGTCGGACCCGAATTTCATGTCAAACCGGGCCAGCAGATCGCGATAACGCTGCTCGGCCTGTTCCAACCGCTTGGCGTGGTACAGCACCCACGCTGCTCGTGACTGAAACTGTGGAGAGTCACGGTTCAACACCGCGCATTTGTCGGCGGCAGCCAGCGCTCCGTCCGTATCCCCCGCGAACTCCAACGCTCCGGACAGATAAAAGTAGTACGCGCCGAGCTTATCCTTTGGTGGTTTTGCCTCGATCGCCTGTTGGAATACCTCAGCGGCGAAGCGATGCTGTTCGGCCAGCAATGCCGCCAGACCGACGGTCTCGCGAACTTGGGCCAAATCGGCTTGGGGCGCCGCCAAGGCTTTCTCGTACAAATCACGTGCGACATCGAGCTTGCCCGCGCCAAGGGCCAGCAGTGAAACTCCAACGAACGCCGACGCGGATCGCGCGCCTCCTCGATCCTTGTCAGGTCGATCCTTATCAGGTCGATCCTTGTGGGGATTCCGCAAGTGCGTTACGAGTTGCTCGAACAGGGTCGCATCCTTGGCGAGCAATTCGCCCTCCGCACCAAACAACTCACGGGAGCCAGCCTGGTCGACCGCGCGACCGATCAGTTGCAGCAGCGCTGCGGAATCCTTCTTCCGGTTATAGATCTGAAACAGATTCCGATATGCCGTCGTGGTTGGCTGACGCGATAGGAGATCCTCGTACAGCTTGGCAGCCGCATCCAAGTCATCCGCCGCAAGTAATTTGCCGGCGGTAAAGTAACCGAGCGCGTTGTTTTTCGGGTCTTGCTCACGAAGCTGACCAAGGGCGGTCAAGGTATCAACCTTGGCACGGGTCTCGTCAGCCACCTCTCCGGCAATTATTCGCGCGAGTAACTCGTACGGCTCAAACCCGGCGACGATCGCTTTCGCACGAAAGTATGGCTCAAGGCGCTCACGTGCTGTCTTCCAGTTTTTTTGATCGGCGGCAATACGAGCCAGCTGCAATCCGAGCACAGCTTCGTTAGGCCGTGCCTGGTGAATCGATCGAAGCACCGCTTCGGCGTCGGCGTAGCGTTGAGTGCGCAGGAAACTCTCCGCGATGAGCGGATCGAGCCGCTCACGTTGTCCGGTGAGCTTTTGCTGGTCAGTCGCCGACAGGCCGGAGCGTCCCGGCTGATCAAGTGCTTCGCGGACGGCGGCGGCGGCTTTCGCGGCCGATTCAAACTGTTCCGTCAGCAGATACAACCGCATTAATTCGGCCCGCAGCAGAATCGCATTCAAACCCGTTGGCGGCTGGGTCACCCGCCGCGAGGTGTTTTCCAACACGCCGATGGCGCGGGAATGATCCCCCTTCTCCGCGAGTAGCGCGGCGAGCCGCACGGCAAAATCACCGTCGGGCGGCTCGATTTCCGCCGACAAGACGGCATACCGAACGGCTTCGGAATGACGGTTCAGTTCACTGGCGGTGGCGATGATTTGCCGAGCGATCACGGGGGATGGATCGTAGCGAAAGGAACGTTCGAACCGAGCCAAAGCTTCGGCCAATTGCTCCCGTTGCAAG
>CAZFLF010001223.1:0-2548 GCA_964519825.1 uncultured Pirellulaceae bacterium
CGTCCGCCAGATGTTGTATTGCGGATCGTCGACGACTGTGCGACGCGCGTTGTGGAATGACTGAAACAGGATTTGTACTCCCTGCTGACGATAGCCGCGATATAGTTCCGGAAAGCGGTAGTCGTAACAGATCGCCACTCCGCAGCAAAATCCCTTGACTCGAAACGTCACGAACCGATCTCCTGGCGAATAGTGTCGCAGGTCGAGAGTGGTCCGCCTGCCAGTGTTAGATGTTCCCGTGCAGAATCGCTTGTCATAGCGGTCCACGAGCCGACCTTGAGCATTGATGACGTACACGGAGTTGTGCGGTTTGACATCGTCGGCCAGAAAATGGGTCGAACCGAGCAGCACCCAGACGCGATGTTGCCGTGCCGCGGCTAGTACATCCCGCGTCGCAGCGTGCAACTCTTCCCAGTCGATCGACTGCGTGTCCGGAATATCGACGCCGGCGTATCCCGACAGTGCGCATTCCGAAAAATGCACGACATCCGCGCCGCGGCCGGCTGCGTACTCGATCTGCCGCAGCACCCACCGACGATTGTGGGCGATGTCGGCTTCGACGGAAAATTGGCATGTCGCGACGCGTAGTTGTTTCATACCGTTTGCATTTTCTTCATCATTCAAACAGGTGCAGACTGCTGAATCGCAAAAGTGCGTAGAACAGACACCTTGGCAGTCGCGGACTTACTTTCGCCACTGCGACGCTTCGCCTCAGCGTGAATCCATCCTATCTGCAATAATCTCGCTCTGCCGCAATTCAATTCCAGCAACCGAATCACCGATTTCAAGAATACTGCGGATGGAATCCGTCATCATGTCATCCATTGAGTCTCAACCCAATGCGTGCCTCACTAACGATCGACCACTGCTGGGACGTACTGCCCTCGTAACCGGTGGCGCAAGAGGGATCGGCCGATCCTGTTGTTTGCGTTTAGCCCAGGCCGGAGCGAACGTGGCGATTAACTACTTGACCAGCGATCAGCAGGCTCATGAAACCGCCGAACTTGTCAAACAGGCCGGCGCCCAAGCCCATTTGGTTCGTGCCGACGTCGCCTCGCCCGAACAGGTCTCGGCGATGGTGGGCGAAGTCAGCAACACGCTGGGACCCGTGGAATTGCTGGTCAATAACGCCGGCGTCTTTCACTTCGTACCGCACGAAGAAACGTCGTTGGAGATCTGGCGCAAGACGCTCGACGTCAATTTGACGGGAGCCTATTTGGTGACATGGGCCGTCAAACCGATCATGATCGAGCGCGGATTCGGGCGGATTGTGAACATCGCGTCCATCGCGGGACTCCGTCCGCGACCGATGTCGATCTCCTACGCGGCCAGCAAGGCGGGGCTGATCGGGTTGACGAAGAGCCTGGCCGAAGCGCTGGCGCCCCACAACATTCGGGTCAATGCCGTGGCCCCGGGTTTGATCGACACGGAGATCCTGGCCGGTGTGAGTCAGGAGAGGATTGATGCCATTGTCCAAGCGACTCCGCTCGCGCGGATCGGGACGGGAGCGGATGTTGCCGACGCCGTGTTGTTCCTGCTATCCGAGCAATCAAATTTCATCACCGGGCAGACTCTGGTCGTCTGCGGCGGGCGTGTCATGCTTCCCTGATGGGATGAGCTACACAAAGAAGCTGCCGCAAAAAGAGAGGCAATTCCTAGGGGGATTTTCGCTGCTGTAACCAGTCCATGCCAGCTCGAAGGGTGTCATGGACTGGGCCGTGCCAGCCGTGGCCGCCGGAATAATCCGCGAGAACCACCTCTGCGCCAGCTGCTGCAAGTTGCTCTTCGGCGTTCTTCGCCATGCGGTAGGGACAAACAGCGTCATCCGGTGAGTGCAACAGGTAGAAGCGACGGCCCGCAGCGGATACGAGCGGCGGGAGCTCGTTCGGCTTGAAGACCGACATTGCGATGAACGCTCCGGCCAGAGGCGATTGGTCTTGAAGAACTGTCTCATACACGGCCGGTCCACTTGAGGACCAGGCGAGGGCATAAACTTGCTGTCGGTCGATCGCATGACCTTTGGCCACTTCCTCGATAATCGCTGTAACGGACTCTCCCGTCGTTCTCCACCTCGCTGTCGAGGAGTGAGTCGGCCAGACGATTTGCGGCGGCGCGAGAACTTGAACGACGACAAATCGGCCATCGAGGGCCTGCTTGTGGATGCTTTGTACGAATGGGTGGAATTCGACTGAGCCATCGCCACCGGGGAGCACCAACAACAGTGGGAACCCCGCCTTTGGTCCGGCAGTACCGTCACTTGGCGGGATCAGTAGGTAACGTGCAATACCACCCGATGCCATTCGAATCTCGATAGGCGACGGAACCTCGGGCGAGCCGGCGGGCCGCGGCGATCGCACGGCGGAATGTTGCGAACCGTCCTCCTTCGCACTGCCAACCGCATCAACGTAGCGTGCTTCTAACTCATCGAACCAGATTTCTCCGGGACCATAAATCTGGAAAGCAATACTGATCTGTTTCGTGCCTGAGGGAATTTGCACAGTTCCGTCGTACGTTTTCCAGTCGTGCGTGGCGAGTGGATCGTCCGGTT
>CAZFLF010001224.1:0-2543 GCA_964519825.1 uncultured Pirellulaceae bacterium
CGCCAACCCCCGGACGCTCCGCGGCAAGCAGGTTGGCATCCACCACATTTCCGACGTACACGAAGTCGCGCGACTGGTGGCCGTCGCCGAAAATCGTCGGCTGGCGCTGCTCCAGCATGGCGGTGATGAATAGCGGAATGACGGCCGAATACGGACTGGCAGGGTCCTGGCGTGGACCAAATACATTGAAGTATCGAAGACAAACTGTCTCGAACCCAAACGATTGAAAGAACGATTGGCAGTAGAACTCACCGGCGATCTTCGCCGCGGCATACGGCGATAACGGCATCAGCGGATCGGTTTCACGTTTCGCGGCGGTCGGCTGATCGCCATACGCGCTGCTGGATGCGGCATACACTAGCCGGCGTACTCCCGCACGGCGCGCCTGATCCAGCAATGCAACTGTGATGGTCGCGCATTTGGCGTGTGTGTCGAGCGGTCGTTCGATACTCAACTGGACGGAGGGCAGCGCTGCCTGATGAAACACAACGTCCACCCCTTTGACGGCTTTCGCCGAGACCTTGGGGTCGGTCAAATCGCCGCGGACGAGCTCGATTCCGTCGACCACGCCCGCCAGGTTCCGCTCTTGGCCGGTTGAGAAGTCATCGATGACTCGTACCCGATCGCCGCGCTCGACAAGTGCGTCAACCAGGTTTGAGCCGATGAATCCTGCTCCGCCCGTCACCAAGACTGTTCGCATCGGCTGTCCTCGCTAGAATCGTACGCATATCCCGCGCGGCGGTCGCGCAGGTACCTGCGGCTTGTTCGTCGATCGTCGCTGCGTCTCTCGAGACACAGCAACCGTTGCGGGCGCCACCCACGTTAAGTGGAGACTCGGCGCAATTGGGCGAACAGGTCGCGATACTCGGTGCGCCGCGCGCCGTCCGTCGTCGCGTCTACACCGCCAGACAGTCCCAGTCGCGGCGAGTCCTCTTCGACAACGATAATGTCGCGATCATCTCCGAGTGATCCGCGCGTCCATGGAAGGGGCACGCAGTCGATTTCCTCGTCGAAATCCAATTCGATTTGCTCGTCAGTCCCGAGATCCACTGACGTCAATTCGTCGTCAAACTCTGTTTGAAAGTCGATTTCCGGAAGATCTTGCAGCGTTGAAAACTCGAACGTCGGCCCAGCCAAACTGTCTGTCACCAAGCAGGCCGAATCATCGCAGACTTGACTCGATTCTGCAGCCCCCTGCATGCCCTGGATCCGTGATAGTGAAGCGGCCAATTCGCGACTTTCCGAGCACGTCACGCGTGGGCGACCGCGAAAAATATCCAGATTTCGGGCAGTTGATCGATCAATCACCACGATCTCTTCATCGAAGGAATCGTCAAACGGATCGGGCTCGATGTGACGTTCAAATCCCATGCTCGTTGTTTGCTCGCCGCAAGTCACCCATTCCAGACTCCCGTCCATGAAGGGGGGATCGATCATAAGTGTGTCGGATTGGAACTCCACGATCATTGGTTCGCGGTCAATACACGGGGAATCGTTTTGAGCAACATAAGGATCCGTTTCACCGATCGGCGTTCGGTCTTCAACGGCGGAGCGTTTCGGAAGTTCGGTATCATCCTCCAGCTGTCCGAATTCGATCACGGTACTCCCGGTAGCGGACACTGCGGGGCGCGTCGGCTGCCAAGGTGGCGGCAACTGCTGCAGGTCGGCCCACGCTTCTTGGATCCGTGCCGCGTTGACGTGAGGCTGGCCCGTTGCGTGGGCCTGCATCAAGGCATGATCACAAATCTGATTGATCAAACGTGGGATTCCATCCGTCGCCTGAAAGATCGCGCGGACGGTATCTTCCGAGAATATGGAGTCGGGATCACCGCCTGCCCATGAGACCTCGGCGCGCACAAATTCATGGGTTTCGTCACGGGAGAATGCTTGCAAGTAACAGCGCGCCGCAATCCGCTGATTGAACGACTCAAGCTTTGGGTTCGTGAAACGCTCTTCAAGCTGCGGACTACCCGAAAGAATCAGGCGGACGCGAGGTACTCCGTCCTGCGCGACATTCGTAATGAGCCGTGCCTCGTCCAACAACCGCAGCGGCAAGGTCTGGGCCTCGTCGATCAACAACAAGATTCCGCGCGGAATCGAGTTGTTTCGTCGAAGTGCGTCAATCAGCGCCAGTCGTAATTCACCTTCGTCCAGTCCGCGGTACGGCAACTCAAGTTCGAACAAGATGCTCTGCAATAGCGACTTGCGAGTCGTGACTCGCGTTCCCGACAACATCACGACGCGAAATGCCTGGGAGAAATGATCAGAAAGCACGCGCAGCAGGAGTGTTTTTCCAACCCCCGCCGGCCCAATTACCAGTCCCGGACCCTCCGCACGCTCGATCAAACGAATTAAGTTGTGTCTGGCCGCTTCCATGCCCTGCGCCGGAAAGTAGTTCGCCACAACAGGAGCTGCCGGGAATGGTCGCGATTGAAACTGGAAAAACTGTTCGTACATGTCTCATCCTTCCTGGAGCCAAAAAGCCGCTGTCACCAATCCGTGCCGCGGATGTCGCTTCGTTTGCAATTGACCAGGTGGCATGG
>CAZFLF010001225.1:0-2540 GCA_964519825.1 uncultured Pirellulaceae bacterium
GCCCAGTCGGCATCGGCGGTTGACGTGGCGATCCCCAACATCTGAGCGGCTTGCTTTCCCGACCCCTTTTTCCACGCATTCAGTCGGCAATATGGACGCGCAGCCATGACTTGGCGTAAGCCCAGTCTGCATCCGCAGTCGACTCGGAAATCCCCAGAGCGTCGGCGGCTTGACGGATCGTCAGACCGGCAAAATAGCGGAACTTGACGAGCTCGGCCTTGCGTGGGTCGTGAACGGTTAGTTTGTTGAGTGCTTCGTCCAAGGCGATCAGGTCGATGTTCCGGTCGGGGGCAGCGATCTGGTCTTCCTCCAAGCCAACTCGCTCGAATTGCCCGCCACGTTTCGCGCTTTTCTTCCGCCTGGCGCTATCCACCAGAATCCGTCGCATCGCCTCCGCCGCCGCTGCAAAAAAGTGCCCGCGGCTGTTCCACTGCTGAACCCTTTCGACATCAACAAGCTTGAGATAAGCCTCATGCACCAAAGCCGTCGCTTGCAACGTCTGCCCTGGCTTTTCCTGGACGAGCCTGGCAGCGGCCAGCTTCCGCAATTCCTCATACACCAGCGGCAGCAGTTGATCGGCGGCCGACGGATCGCCAGATTCAATTTGCGACAGAATTTGAGTGACGTCGGACATCAGCAGTCGCTCGGGGCCAGGACGCAACCGGCCACATTGTACTGCCGCTGCGCTGGGGATGTTTGGGCAAGAGTTCTCGCCTCACTTGAAGTTATCACAGCCTCGGAGAATCGCGTTACTCGGCCGCGAGCACTGTGCGAATGCGCTTCAGTTCCGCCGCAAACCACTCGGGGTCGTAGTTGGCGATGGCGTCGAGTGAAGAAGCCAGATTGCGGACGACCGATTTCATTTGACCGGCCGGAAGATTCAGCGACAGAGGATCGGCGCCGTTTGGGCCGACAAAGTACTTGTCCGCCTCGACGTCACTCCCACGTGGCGCCAAGTCCTTGGCGATTTGACGGATGGCCCAGGCCAGTTGTCGGGCAGTATGGTAGTCGCGGATTTCGTGGCGCTGGGCATCGGTGAGAAACAGCAGCACTCGCTTGGCGGCAGCCACATCAAAACGGCTGCGTTCCAACTGTGCCGACAGCGTCTCCAGCCGAGCTGCCATTTCCTTGGCGGCCGAATGGATTTGCCGAGAATCGCCAAACGGTTGGCGGGTCATCGCTGCCTCGATTTGGTGCAGTCGCTGGTCGAACGACGCCAATTTGTCGGCGGCGTCCGGAGAATCTCCCGCCAGATGCACAATGCCCACCCGCACCAGCGTCGTCGGCCACAACGGCATCGGCGGGCGGCCAGGAAGAGAACGGCGGAATGGTCGGCCTGTCACGAGCGGCCCGGTTCGAAGTTCATGATGGCAGGCGGTGCAATCGAACAGCGCGAACTCGGGCCACGCGTGATGTTCCGACGATGTTGTGTCGGTCATGTCGGCCAGAAGATTCAAATACGATTGCAACAGCACAGCGCCTGCCACGATCGCGCCGCGTGTGTGGGGCAAATCCTGTCGGGGATCGTGATCCTCGGCATAGTTGGGGTAGTTCGCCTTGCGGTAGCTAGTTTTGATTTGTTCACGGGAAATGGTTACTGACTTTTTAGTGGCGGGGTCAAAAACGGTGCCATTCCGTGCCAGCCACGCGGCGATCTTATCGTCAAAAGCGTCTGGCCGTTCGTCCCACCAGACGAATTTCGGCTTCTCCGCCAAACTGCGCCAGTGTAGTGGCATTACACTCGCGAAGGATTCGAACTCGAAGCTCGGCAAAGGCGGGTGGCCCTTGGCATACATGTCGTGAGTCACAAATCGTTCTTGCTTCAAGTCCCCTACGTGACACGATGCACACAGTTTGGCACGAACGATCGGGTTACGTATGTCGGTCATGTGCAGGCGTTCCTTCTCTCTCGGGCTGACCAGGCGCCACTCCTCCGATCGATGCGCTTGGTCCCAGAGGCGTCCCGGTCCGTGGCACGCTTGACAGGAGACTCCCAGGTCGAGTTTTACGACTGGATTAGGATCATCGAAAGGCCAGGCATGGCAACGGAGACATTGTTGAAGCTTTTTCAACTGCACTGGCTGAAGAGCATTAGCGACCAGTTCTCCGTTTCTCACTAATTCTCGCAGGTCGAAACCGAGCATTCCGCGAACCAGTTCGCGGTTCTCGTCATTGAGCAGCAGCGCGAAGGCTTGCCGATGCTTGTCCTCTTCTTCCCATATTTTGGCGGGCTGGGTTTGGACGAAATCGTGCGAACTGGCCGGGACCCCTTGAGCTCCCGGTTTGGGAAAGTGGCACCTCACGCAGTCCGTATTGTCAATGTAATTGGCCTTTCGATTAGCCGCCGCCGGGGAGTCCGACTGAGCCAGTGCCGCGCCCGAGTGCGTGCCGGCGATCAGCGTGATCGCGAGGATGGTTTGCCGGAGATCGCTGGTCATCGGTTGCGGCCTTTCAGTTGCCTGGAATGAGGATGTCAATCGGGAGGGCGAGGCTCCTGCCGAGCCGGTACCAACTCCGGCTCGGCAGGAGCCTCGCCCTCC
>CAZFLF010001226.1:0-2539 GCA_964519825.1 uncultured Pirellulaceae bacterium
GTGCGTTCATACCCAGCAGATACCTGCGCGCGCAATGGGTCAGCCATTGTTGTCCACGGGCGTACAGATTAGGAATCTCCAGCCAATCCGAGAGCACATAATAGCCGTCGAATCGCATCAACGGGTTGGCGTTAAAGAGGAGCGTGGTCAGGCTCGCCATGATGGCCACATTGAGGCAGACGTGATTGATAACACCTGGGCCGGTGTGGCTCCACGTCAGCATGGCCGCGGCGGCGATCAACAACTCCAGGTAGATTCCCGCGACCGCAATTTGCATCCGCTCCCATTTGGATCGGCATCGCCACGAACTCGTAACATCGACGTACGCAATTGGCGCAAGCAGCACCAACATGATTCCCGCACCGCGAACCGAACAGCCGTACTTCTTGCAGACAATCCCGTGGGCCAACTCGTGAAGGCACTTGAGCACAACCCAACAGGCGGTGAGCCACCAGGCGTTGCCCGGCACAACAACTTCCGATGATGAGGCGACGACGCGCGGCCAGTCCGTCGCTGCGTGATACAGGGCGAGCAGGATCGTCACAGTCCAACCGACGAATGCCCACCTGCTGAACAGCCACTGGAGACAGGGAGTGATCTTGGTGAAGAGCGGGTCTGGGTTGACCAGTGGCCAGCGCATGGCGATCGGATTCCAGTTCCGCCAGAACCGACCGCGGTGAACGATCTTGGCCGCTGCGGACCGGCGGAATGGATGTGACGATTCGGCCGTGGCGGCTAGTTCTGCTTCGATGAGCCATTTGCAGAGTCCCGCCGCCTCATGTGCGGTGAGGACCTCAACGGACGCGGAGTTTGCCAAGTGGCTGAGGACATCCGCGACCGTCGTCCGGCCGTCCAGCAGGGAGAGGAAAGCGTACTCGACCGCGCCAACGCGGTAGAAGGTCCCGTTCAGAGGGTCTTCGATCAAGGTAAAGTACTTGCCATCAAACAGCTGGGACTGGAACTTGAGGTCGTGGCGCAGCGCAAGCGTGAGGTTGCCGAGTTCGCAGACGGCGTGGTCGTACTCGCATTTCACGAGCGGATTTTGCCGCGTCAGGGCGTCCGAGCCCGAGAGGGGTATGCTTACCATGCGACCGCCGTAATGACCTTCTCCCACGCCTTGTGGAAGAGGTTCCAAGCGAGTGGTCGGCGGGGTCCAACAATCTTGCCAGTGCCATTCATTCCGGGACGAAGACGGCCGGCTGTATTGTCGAGCGTCAGTTCGGCGACGAAGACGCTTCGTCCGTTACGAAGCTCCGCCCGCGGATGAACGCGGGCAACTTGTCCTGTCCATTTGTCACCCGGGTAGGCGTCGAGTTGAACTCTAACTGCGGCTCCCACATCGATGAACGCCAGGTCGTCCTCCGGTACGGCAAGTTCCAAGGTCATCTGTTCCAGGGGCGCCACTTCGAATAGCGTCTGGCCAATAGAGACTGGAACACCCTCGGCCCGCTCGAGATCACCGCTCACGACGATGCCGTCCAGCGGACTCTTGATCTCCAGATGCTCGGCGCGATCGGTGAGCAGGCGTGATTTCAGGTCCAGACGCTCCATCTCGAGCTTTGCTTGTTGTGCTTCGGCGAGATGATGCACTGCCCGTGCCGCGTCGGATTGCTTTCGGGCGCGATTGTAGTCGGCGGTCACACCGGCTAGTTCCAGGCGAATTTCCCGGCCGTCAAGGCGGGCCAACGTGTCCCCCGCTTTGACCAGATCACCTGGGGCGACCAGGGACGTATCGAGTACGCCGGCGAAGGGTGCGGCGACGTAGCGGCGCGTCACCGGCTGCAGAGTGGCGTCGCAGGAAACCTTGTAAGGAACAGGGAACGCCAGCACCGCGGCCAGTAAAATCGCAGCCCCGATCACCGCTCGACTCCGCCAAGACTTGCGAAGCCTGGACAGGTATCGTGTGAATCGGTAAATGATCCCGTGCTCGGCGCACTGCCATAGCTGCAGGCATGAGCCTAAGGACGCCTGGCAAGCGCGCAGAAACATTGCCACATCGGGCCGTTCCAGGACTTCCAGCGACCCCAGAATCACCCAAGCGCCGACAACCTCGCCGCGCTGGTTTTTCAGGGGCGAGCTGACGCCGGCCGTGCATTCCGAACTTGAGCAAAGTGCTCGAAGCGCGAATACGGGGCCACTCGTCACCACGGGTTGGGCCGGCCAATGCGCCTCGGAAGCGCGCACCATGGATTCCTCAAGAGCTCCCTCGATTTCTCGCACGAACGCCGAATGGGCGTCAAATCGCGACACGCCGGATACTGCTTGCAATCGGCAACGGCCCCCAATGCCATCCACCAGGCCGAGTGCAACCCATTGGCAAGCAAGATGGGATTGAACGGTACCCACAACGGCGTGGTAAACCCCTGGCAGATCCGCGACAGATTCTAGCTTGCCGAGCAGTTCCAGTACTGCGGCCAGCGTTCGTGATTCCGTTTCGGCGACCAACGCGCCCTGGAGAATGTGCCACAACGTGAAATGGACCGCCAGGAGCTGCGTCAAGCACGACAAGCCTTCCACCGGCAGCATTGCGTGCGGCAAG
>CAZFLF010001227.1:0-2535 GCA_964519825.1 uncultured Pirellulaceae bacterium
CCCTTGCAAGCAAACTACAACTCAACGAATAAATATGGGTAACGACAAGGCAAGAGTACCCATCCTACGTAGTTGTTCTGGAACCGATTCTTAGCGTACTGTCGCTACAACCTGCGCCTGCTGTCCGAGGCTGTTCAGGTCGAGACCGTTGACGGCATAGACATTGGCGGAACCCGGGAACGATTCAAGTACCTCGAGTTCGCCAACGAGTTGTGATCCCGAGTAACCGGGTACGAAAACTTGCAATCGCGAGCCGACAGCAGGCTGGAACGAATTGTGTTGAAAATGGACATGTGCCATGCTGCGCCGAGTGTCAAACAGCGATATCGAGCCGACTGGATTCGGCAGCTGGTTGGGCGGCTGGTTCGACATTTGATCCTGTGCAGCCGAGTGGCCGATCGGTTGTGAGCGCGCCGTGCGGCGGCTCGAAGGCAATTGGTTCACGGCTGGACGTGCCAGGCTGGCATCGCGCAGGAAGTGGTTCGGATCGACTCGGGCGGCTCGATTCTCGTTCGCCGATCCGGACGGCGGCGGTGGGGGAGGCACGGCGGGGTTTTCCAATGGAGTCGGGCGATTCCCTTCCACCGGCAACGGTCGGTCCGATCCTTCGATGGGGATTGCTTGCGGCTCGATCGGATACCGATTCGGACAGCAGACTCCCAACGCCTGGACTGCGGCCTGACGCACCCGTTCTGATGGCTCGATCGGACAGCCCAAGTCGTCCAATTCGTACGCAATCTTGTAGAGTTGAGCGGTGAGTTTTTCGTTACAACAACAGCGTTCACCGCAGTTCGCACAGGCGCCGCCACTCGCTGCGTCCATCACCGCGTTGATCGCTGCTAAGCGCACATCTTCGGTGCAATCGTCCATCGCGGCGAGCAACGCTTTGGTGATCTTCTCATCTTTGTCGTAACAGCCGCAGCCGATCGTCGCGAGGTACTTGATCGCCTTGATCTTCTGTGGCTTGAGGTCCTCGGCTTGTTTGACTTCCGCGGCGGCTTTGATCGCCGGCACGTCGGACTTGAGGTTGGCCGGATCGGCGAGCCCCTTCAACGGCGGCTTCTTTTCCAGGCGGGGATGGTTTCCGCGGCGATTGAACAGGTGAGCGTTGATCTTGTAACTTGCCTGCGGAATGCCCAGGAAGCTCCACAACGTCGGCGACGCGGGAGGCGGCGGTGGCGCTTGGCCAAAGGTCGTGGCGGAGATGGCGGAGACAACGAGGGCCGTGCCGAAAGCGGCAAAAATCCGAGCTTGCATGGTAGATACCTTCCGTGGCATACCGGTGCGACTAGATCAGCGCGAAAACTGATCACCACCCTCACCATCGGCAAGTCAGGCCTTCCGACAGATGATTGTTTCGCGTGCTTGCAGCAAGCGGCACAACTGACATTGGGGCTTCTCTCCGCACATCCGATACAGTCCGCAAAAGTTCACACTTCCTGCGACCGCGGACGGGATGGCAAACCGTGAAATCGATCGTAGACCGCCCGTAGTCCAATCGGCTCGATGCAGACTTCTTCCAACGGCTGGCGTGACAGCCATGCCAGCAGACCAGCCAATTCATTCGAGGTTTCAATCGTCACGAGCAAATCGCTGTGCCGTTCCAAACTGACCTGTGCCGCCAAGTCCGTGGGTGGTTCGTCGAGCGGTCCGCGTAAGACCACGCGAATGCGGTGCCTCCGCCGCAACTCGGCCATGCCCTGGGTATGCACCAACCGGCCGCTCCGCAAGATCATGACACGATCGCAAGCTTCTTCGACTTCAGACAGCACATGCGACGAAAACATCACCGTACGCCCAGCGCGTTTCGCCTCCAGCACCATTGCGATTACTGCTCCACGCACCGTGGGATCGAGATTGGCGGTTGGTTCGTCGAGAATGACCAGCGGCGTCTCGGCGGCCAGTGTGGCAGCCAATGCGAGCTTCTGCCGCATTCCGGTCGACATCTGCGCCACGCGGCGTGTCAGATCCAATTCCAGCCTCTCCGCCACGGATAAGTACTGTCGCAAATCACTTCCTTGGCGCGTGCCAGCGAAGAACTCCAGTACGTCTCGCGCCCGCATGGTTCGAAACAGTCGCGCCTCGCCGGGCAAGTAGGCCGTCAGCCGGCGGACCTGCAACGACTCGCGATGGCAATCAAAACCTCCGATCATGGCCCGCCCGGTTGTCGGCTTGAGAAAGCCAAGCAATAGGCGGATCAACGTCGTCTTGCCTGCCCCGTTCGGACCGAGTAATCCGAGGATTTCACCTTGTTCAACCGACAGCGAGCAGTCTTCCAACGCGGCGACTTGGCGATAGTGCTTGCTCAGCGATTCAGCGACAACGAACAAGCGAGTACTCCAACGGGTCGTTCAATCAGGCACCGTTCGGCGATTTTCGCAGCATGACGCGGCAGCGATCATGGATAACCACTTCACCGGGGTAACTGGTGTCATACGAGAAGGCAGAACGACGGATGCGGCACGATTCTTCTTTCCTACCAACGCAGATGACGAAAGGATGTCGACCGGACTGTTGGGCAGCGTGGAGCACCTC
>CAZFLF010001228.1:0-2534 GCA_964519825.1 uncultured Pirellulaceae bacterium
TGCAATGGCCCTCCAGAGTTTCTGGTTCGCAGCTGGCACCAACTACCCCCGCACGTTCGCGAAGCGATCATCACGCTCGTCGATGCGGTGCTTTCGCCACCGCGGGGAACGTGAAATGCGCTCCTCTCTCCAAGAACACCGTCGGCCATTCTGATTCAAGGCGGTCGCTACATGTTTCCGCGAAGACCGATCACTTCGATCCCCAATTGCTCTACAAAATATCAGTATTACTTCGTTTGCTTATGCGGGGCCAAGTGGTTCTCGCGTCGTGACCGAAAGACTTGTCCGAGATGCGGGGTAGTTCGCAAGAGTGGTGAGTTTCTGCGTGTGCCCTGGCTACGATAAGGATGCTGCAATCGGGTTCGGCTATAGCGAATGCAGTTCAAGTCCGCATTACTTTATGCAAGTCAGGCTCGGTCAGGTCCATACCTCTGTAAGCGCCTGTCGATGAACTCCTTCCAACCCCTTGAATGCACTGCCGGCGGCAATCACCTGCACATCTTGAAACCCCCCCGTCTTACACAGGTCGACGAATGGCTCGATCACGAAATTTTCATGGTCGGCAACCTTCTCACCTTCGATCTCGGGAGGAAAGTCGATGATCAGGAAAGCCGGAATGCGACTTCGCGAGTCGGCCGACAACTTAAGAAGCGAATAGTGATAGGCCAAAAAGAAGTAGATCGTCATCGTCCCGCCTAGCTGGCTAGTCCATTTTTGCCGGCCAACGCGTACTGTGAAGGAATCCTTCTTGACGCTGAACTGAATATCCTTTTGGGTCCACATCTTTTTGCCGTCAAACTTAAGCTGCGTAACGTACTCGTTCATACCGTCTGATATCGCATCGCTGGCTGTCTCGAAGTCGAGTCCGACCATTTGCTTGGCCACTTCAGACGTCAAGTCTTCTACCTGCGACTGAATCTTGAGTATCTCGGCAGCGATTCTCTCTCGGCGCGCCAAGCTCTCGCGTATTCTTCTTAGCTGGTCTACGCGCTCCACACGCCGTCCGACTTCCATTTCGATTTCTGCAACCTCAGGGGGAATGATCGCCGCGGTCGCTACTCGAACCGGCTTCAACATCTCCGCCAATCGGCCACATTTGTTCCTCACTTCGCGGACAAGAAACCAGACAGCCAACTTCTTTGGTAAATCTGGGAAAAATGCGTAGGCCATCGCCTCTGCCATCGGCCTCCACAGAATTGCCTATATTGCCTAGACCATTCCGATAAGTTGACTGTCTGGTTTCCGTCGTCGAGGGGGGCGAGGCCGTCGTGAACACCGAGCCGGTGGGCACGTTTGCGAGCGCCCGGCGAATCGTGCAAGCGGCTTTGGACCGCTTTGGACGGCTCGACATCCTGGTGAACAACGCCGGCATCTTGCGCGACCGAACCCTGCTGAAGATGACCGAAGAAGAATGGGAGCAGGTCATCCAGGTGCATCTCACCGGCACGTTCAGTTGTCTGCAAGCAGCTGCTCGGGTGATGAAGGACCAGGGGACGGGCGGGCGGATTATCAACACCTCGTCCAGTTCCGGCTTGCTCGGACAGTTCGGCCAAGCGAATTACGGGGCCGCCAAGGCCGGCATCCATGCGCTAACTCGGATTGCCGCCCAGGAACTGGCGAAGCACAAGATCACCGTCAACGCGATTGCACCGGCCGCATTGACACGGATGTTGCAAACCATGCCGGGTGTCGGCGAAGCAGTCTCCGCCGACACACTCGGTCCGCAGTTCATCGCGCCGCTGGTGGCCTTCTTAGCCTCCGACGCGGCTGCGAGCATCTCCGGCCAGACCTTCGGCATCGAAGGCAACCACGTCTTTATCTACAAGATGATGACTAGCCACGGCGCCACCCGGCGAAGCGGTCCGCAGCCGTGGAGCGCGGAAGAGCTTGGCCAAGCCATGAGTCAAATCATGCACTGGTAAGTGCCGGCTTCAACTGAGGGATTTGGTGTGAACGACTCGAATGCGATCCTTACTTACGACGCCGTCGATGCACTTTATCCTTGGGGTCCAGGCCGAGCAGAAGATCGGCGTCGTCCGCGAAAATAATGTCCACCGCGCAGTCGGACGCAAAAATGCGATCGGCCCCGGCGCCTCCGTCGAAGACATCCTTGCCGGCCCCACCAATGAGCTCGTCGTCCCCGGCTTCGCCTTGAAGATGATCGTTGCCTGCGCCGCCATCGAGCCGGTCGTTTCCTTCGCCACCTTGAAGATGATCGTTGCCCGCCCCGCCGATTAGCAAGTCATCCATGAGGCTGCCGATCAGGTGGTCGTTCCCCGCCTCACCGTAGAACTCGGCCCGCCAACGAAGCCCGGCGGTCTCTTCCATAGTGACCTTGTCGTTGCCTGCGCCGGCGAATACGAACACGGTCTCTCCGTTGGCGTAATTGCTCACAAAGGTTTTGCCGTTGATCTTGACTACCACCTGGGGACCGGCTCTCCAACTCACGCGAATGTCGTCCTTGCCGGTGGTGCCGTAAAACGCGATGCCGTCTTGATCCGGACCGCCATCAAGAATGTCGTCGGGCCCGTTGC
>CAZFLF010001229.1:0-2531 GCA_964519825.1 uncultured Pirellulaceae bacterium
ATTTGTCCCAATTTGCTTTCGTTCGAGCTTCGTTACCGCAGAGCGTGACGGCTACGAGCGAGCAACAAAAAACCCGCGACCTTGGAAGATCGCGGGTCGCGGGTTTTATTCTGTTATTCGGTAACCAACGGATCAGTTACTTCAGCATCTTCTCGGCGTCGGCGACAACCTTCGCGATACCGGCCTTGTTCAAGCCACCCTTCGCGTAGGCGTGATTCGCTTCAACCTTCGACTTGTTCCACAGATTCACGGTGACTTCGGCATCCTTCGCGATGTTGTAGCCTTCCGGGCCGGCTTCACCATCGAACACGGTCAGCGGTGTCTTAATGCCGTGCTTCTTGGCGAATGCTGCGACTTTGGCTTCGTCAGCGTCGGGATCCTTGGAAAGTAGCACAACGAAAGCACCAGCTTGCTTGCCTTCATTCTTGCCTACGATCGAATCGACTTCCTTCACCAAGCTGGCCAGATCATCGGACAGCGTACGGGTGAAGACAGCCGTCACCGGACGATTGCCGAGGCGGCAGCGGTAGCACAGCGACGTACCAGCAACTGGACCGGTGATGTCCTTCACATTGAAGGGCTCCGGGCTCGCCCCTTTTTCCAGACCAGACTTCACTTCGCCGGCGATAACCGCCGTGCCCATGACCAAAGCAATTGCCACTGAAAACAACCTCTTCATACTCCATCCTCCTGCAAGTCAGAATTTGAAAATCGACCCCACACATTCGCCACACCTTAGCCGAGGCTTCCGAGAATGGCAACGAGCCAAACACGAAACTCGGCCGAACCCCCAACGCCGTGGTTTGCTTTCCCCGGCGGCGTCGTTACATTGCCTCGGATACGGAACCATGGTGTTTCCGGTTCACTTAGATTGCGGGTGTTCGAAACGGATAAATCGTTCCCTCAAAGCTCGACGAATGCTTCGTTTCGACCCTCTCAGAGAGTAACCTCAGAGACTATTTCAGAGACTATTTCAGAGACTATTAAGGAGCGATAACATGCGGCGATATCTGGGCTTGGTGTTGTTTATGGCGATGGTTTGTGGAGTGACTGCGATGGGGGACGAAAAAAAAGTAGCGCCGGCGCTCAACTTCTCCATGAAAACGTTGGACGGCAAACCGGTGGAACTGTCGAAGTATCAAGGACAAGTGGTGTTGGTCGTCAATGTAGCTAGCGAATGCGGCTTGACTCCCCAATACGAGCAGCTGCAAGCATTGCATGACAAGTATCACTCGAAGGGACTGGCGATTGTCGGCGTGCCGTGCAATCAATTCGGCATGCAAGAGCCCGGTTCCGCCGACGATATCAAAGAGTTCTGCAAGAAGAACTACGGCGTCAGCTTTGATTTGCTGTCCAAGGTCGACGTCAACGGCGCGAATGCCTGCGATCTCTACAAGCATCTCAAGGGATTGAACACAAAACCGAAGGGCCCGGGCGAAATCTCCTGGAACTTTGAGAAGTTTCTCATCAATCGCCAAGGCGAGGTGGTCGGGCGATTCGAGCCGCGCACGAAGCCCGATGCTCCAGAAGTCGTGACGATCGTCGAAGCGGAGTTGGCCAAGAAGTGATGCCGCAGGCGACGACTCGACGGAGGTTCCTGGCGGCCAGTTCCGCGGGCGGGGCGGCGTTAGCGCTTCGTCATGCCGCCGCGCTCGAACCCGCGACCCAAAGAAAGGACCAGCGGAAAGCTCAAGTCGCAATTACGCTCGATCTGGAAATGAGCCGCGAGTATCCGCAGCGCGGCATGCTGGAGTGGGACTACGAAAAGGGAAACCTGGACGAGGCCACCAAGCGCTACGCCGTCGATGCGGCGCGCGTGGCGCGCGAGCATGGTGGGCTGATTCATTTCTTTTGCGTCGGACGCGTATTGGAGCAGCCAGACACCACCTGGCTAAAAGAAATCGCGGCGGCGGGACATCCCGTTGGCAACCATACATACGATCACGTTTACGTTTTAGCGAAGACACCCGATGAGGTGCAGTTTCGTTTCCGCCGCGCGCCGTGGTTGGTTGCCGACAAGACCGTCGATCAGATTCTGCGCGACAATATTCGGATGACGACCGCCGCGTTGCGACAGCGCTGCGGGATTGAAGCGAACGGATTCCGTGCTCCCGGTGGTTTTTCCACGGGGCTCAAGGATCGCGCGGACGTTCAGCGCCTGCTGCTGGACCTCGGCTTCCGCTGGTGCAGCTCCCTGTACCCACCGCATCCAACTGGCCCGCCCCGGCAGGAACCCACGAACGAGGTGTACGCCGGCATTGTCTCGGCGCAGACGGCGGCGCAGCCATTTGTCTATCCGAGCGGGCTGATCGAAATTCCGATGAGTCCAATCAGCGACGTGACAGCGTTTCGTACCAACTACTGGAAGCTCGAGTGGTTTCTGAAGGCGATCCGTTTAGCGGTCGAATGGACGATCGAACAGAGGGCTGTATTCGATTTTCTCGCCCATCCGTCTTGCTTGGTCGTGGAAGATCCAGAATTCAAAGTCATTCGCTTGATCTGCGAGTTGGTCAAGCAAGCCGGTGACCGCG
>CAZFLF010001230.1:0-2530 GCA_964519825.1 uncultured Pirellulaceae bacterium
CCGTTCCGGATTCGCCGCACTGTTTCCGGCTGCGACCGAAGGAAAGGGTATTAGCGTACCGCTGCACGCATTTGGCATGATTGAGGACATCTATACCTGGGACGTTTTGCTGCGCGAAAGTGAGGACCGGGTGGCCCGCGCCATTCACAAGGACTATGCGGAGCATCACTCCAAGGAATCGACTGCCAAAGAATGGGAAGTGTTGGAAGATCATTTCAAGGAATCGAATCAACAAGCTGCCGACCATATTCCGATCAAATTGCGAGCACTCGGCTATCACGATGCTCCGCTCCAAGAACAACCTACGCGGATCGAGCAGTTCAAGCCGGAGGAATTTGAATTGCTCCGCCAAATGGAGCACCGTCGCTGGTGTGCCGAGCGATGGCTCAACGGATGGGAGTTTGGCCCAGAAACCATACGAGAGAAAAAGATCAACAAAAATCTCGTCCGATGGGATGAGCTGCCACCTGTGGAGCAACAGAAAGATCACGAACAGATTGAGGCGATTCCGCGGGTGCTGTTCGGCATTGGGCGCGGAATCTATGGTTAATCCTACCGGACTGTCTCCGAGAACAGAAATCCTCATTCGTTCGCAGAGTGCGAACGACCGTCAAGAACTGAAGACTTACCTCGAACTCAAACAAAGGACACGATCTTGAGCCGACTTATCCGAATCGCGATTGGAACCAGCATCGCCGTTGTCGCGATCGCCGCGATCGGTGCGTTGGGATGTGGTCCTTCGAAACAGACTGGAGAACTGATGCCCAAAAAAAGTGCAAATGATGTGATTCTCAAGGAAGTCAACGCCGCCGGGCTTTGGTTCCACGCCAAGAAGACCCGTCCCATCTGGGTTCGAAAATTGGAACAAGAAGAAACGGTCAAGACACTGGAAGGCGAAGAGCGCGTGCCAGCAGGCAACTACCTCTGCCGCGGCGAAGCCGGGGACATCTGGCCACAAAAGGAAGAGCGGCTGACTTCCAAGTACACCGTCACGGACGAAGCCGACGACAAGGGATGGCGCAAGTGTCTTCCCAAGCGCGACGCCGTCGGCGTGATGGCCGCACAAGTGCCGCGCGGCTTCCAAGTGCAAGCCAATTGGGGCTTGCTTTCAGGTAAGTCGGGCGACTACCTGGTGAAAAACTACGAAGACCGAGACAACGACAATCCGGAAGATGTGTGGATCGTGGACCAAGGTTTGTTCGAGGCGACGTACGAACGTATGACTCCCTGAACGTTGGATGACCCCAGGGGATCTACCGGAAGATCTCAGACCAGTCGTAAATGGAATGTCACGTACATAGTGTGAACTGCCTGACAGCCATATCGAGCCCCGCATTCCGATGGATGCGATGTCAGAAGCGGACCAAGGTCTTTGCCGTCAATAGTCCGACGTGTTGCATCACGTCACTCGCACGAACAATTGAGGAATACCGTTTATGGAGTCGTCTGCACCGGCGCAACCTCGCCGGCGAAGCATTCTGGTCACGGGCGATGTAGTTGTCGACCATCAAATCTACTTGGGCCAGCAACAGCGGCCCGGGTCCACGTTGCGCCTGGGAACAGTCGCGATGGAAGCGGCCGGCGGTGTCGCGTTGCTGCGCGATCTGCAGCAAGCGGTCGCCGCAAACAGTCTGGAAGCGGCCAGCGACGAGATCATTCTGGGAGTGAAAACTCCAACCGAATGTAAGCTGCCTCCGAGCCTGCATGGCTACGGCGTGTTCAAGCCATTTCCCGTTCGTGACGGGGATACGCAGTCGCCGCCAGTCTGGCGGCTGGGCGAGGCGCTGGGCTTTGGCGGCGAGCCAATGGAGCAGTTTCAGCCCATCGCAGACTGCCAGGCACTTGTGCGGGACTATGACGTGATCGTGATCGACGATGCGGGTTTAGGGTATCGCGTGCAGACAGCAAAAGATGCTTGGCCCCGCGCGTTCCGTGAAAAAGAAGCCAAGTGGCCCGATTGGATCGTTATCAAGCTCTCTGCTCCCGTGGGCTGTGGAGACCTCTGGCGGGCGTTGCGAACTAATTCCAGGGAGGGCGAGAGATTGGGAGATCGGAGCGTGGTAATCGTCTCGATCAACGATTTGCGAGCGGAGGGAGCACAGGTCTCGAAAGCGCTTTCCTGGGAGCGGTCCGCGCTGGACCTGTCTGCCGAATTGGTTCACAACCCGCGGCTGCGGGATCTGTCGGTGTGCCGCTACGTCATCGTGTCGTTTCAAACTGACGGGGCGCTGCTAGCGGACTTCAGCATCGAAGCAAAACCGGTTTTCCGACTTCTTTTCGACGCGGCCCATTTGGAAGGGGACTGGGCCGAGAGTATCCCAGGCGCCATGTATGGCCTGCAGACGTGTCTGGCAGCGGCTGTCGTGGACAACCTGCCGGACCGCTCTGCCGCGTCCGACATCGCCCGCGGTGCGCTGGAACGTGGCATGGCAACGGGACTAGCCGGAATGCGTCGCCTGATTATGAACGGACATGGAACTGCCCAGGTGATGGCGACTGGCTTTCCATTTTCTGCCGTCGCAGCCGAATT
>CAZFLF010001231.1:0-2530 GCA_964519825.1 uncultured Pirellulaceae bacterium
CGGAAGGCGACAGTCCCGGCATCGACAACAAGGAATTGGCCGACGCCAAGGCATTGGGCCGGCGTGTGACCGAAGTCGCCGTGAGATTTAAGACCGGTTCTGCCAAGTAGCGCCTTTCCTTATACCCTCCATGGTGTGACTCGAAACTGCCAGCAGCCAACCAGACGAGCAGGAACGATCTACGTATATAATTGGGTCATCCATTGATGACCGTGTCTTGATGGATCTCCCTTCTCCCCCTTATAGTGGTGCGCCATGCGGAAAAAGACCTCATCCGGTTTCGGTCGAGAGGACAGTTCCGTGTCGGAGCCTGGAGTGGTCGTTCCGAGCCCTGCCCCCGAATCCTTCGCGCTCCTCAATGCGTTTCACGCTATATCAGCCAATGCGGTCTACACGATGGCGCCAAAGGAATCCGTCGTCCGCGGATACGAATATTACCGACAGCAGCGCCTTCATCACTATGTGTGGAGTCAGGGTCGCACGACACTGACGGCGCGGGTAGAAGGGACCAAACTCTATTCGGTTGTCTTTTCTCTCGCCGACGAGTTTCTTGAGGCTTCCTGCGATTGCCCGGCCTGGGATCCTGTGTGGCTTTGCAAACATGTGCTGTGCGCCTGTTTCATGACCAAACATCTCCTTTCACCGGAGACGTTTAGTATGCCGGCCTGGCAACAAACGAGGGTGCCTGTCCTCCGAGCCGAGTTGCTCGGCGACATACCGGCACCAGTCGTGAAACCGGCAACGACTTTCATCGGAGCGCCGAGCAAAGGGCCTCCCCGCAAGAGACCGACCTATGAGATCGTCATCGATATTCGTCCTACGTACCCGCAGCTCCTGATCAACCGAAACGGCGTGCCTCTTTCAGGGGGATGGGTCTCCGCGCTTCCATCCGAATTGGTTCCTCTCCTCAATAGATCCTGGTATTCCGGGTTTGGGGAAGATCCCTTGCTCCACTATCTCAGGCTGCATGACAAGCCCTGGCCGATCGTGCTGGCATCCGGCAAAGAATCTATCCCGCTCCAATGGAACCAGTCGGTCAAGTGTCAGAGCAAGACGGAGATCGATCTTGTTGGGGGCCACATGAGGATCCGCGCGGTCTGTCTGGCCGACGGGGTATCACTCGAACGAATCGTTCGTTTCAGGAGTTTTGTGGCCGATGTGAACGGCGGACGGCTGCTCTATTTGAAGGACGAGCTCGGATGGGCCTCGTTTCGTTCCCTGAGACAACGATTCGGGGAGGCCGAGCCGTTCCTCGACCCGTATAACGATCCCGACGCAGGGTTTCGCGCGGTGGCATTGTCGGGTGGGTCCGGATATGGGCGGTGGCAAGGCATCGAGGAGGATACGGAGTTCACGATCTCGCTGGATGAGTTCCAGTCCGCGCAAGTCGAGCTGGTGCATAAACAGGCTGACCGGATCTTGCGTAATCTCGTGTTGAAGGTGGAGGGACAGGACCTGTCGGTTCAACGTCTTACGCTTCCTCCGCCAGGTATTGCGCCGTCGCGCGCACTGCTCCTGAAGCCTCCGTCAGCCGCCGGAGACCATCTATCCGCCTCGTGGACGCTGCAGGCGCAATGCCGCCGTGGCGATGTGCTGTTTGCTCCGAGTGTCTCAGCCTTTGGATTCATCTTGGCGTTGGAGCAAGGGCGTGCGGTTTCCGGGGCGCTACGCGCCATAAAACGAAAGGCCGTGCTCTACGACACGTTCTTTAGGCTTCTTTCTGTGCATGAGGCCAAGGAGCGAGACCAACGCATCAAAACGGTCATCGGCTTGGAGGACTGGACACGCGCCGTTCGCGACGAAGCCGCTCAGTGGCTCAGGCAGAATTTGTCGGGCTATGCCAGGCCGGATGCGCGGCTACAGATTTGCGCAGGGCGATGGGAACTGCAGCCTATCGACAAGGCCCGCGAGGTGTTGCTGTATGAGATACCCTTCAATGTCTTCGGCCCTGAAATCTTTCGCGGCATGCGGCGTTGCGATGAGATGACAATCGATGCGCCAAAACTGTTTCAACGACTACCGGCTCTCCTGGAACAGCTCACGACCGCCGGAATCGAATTGCTGTATGAAGACAAACCCCTCCAGCCCTCTCAGTGGGATTGTTCGGTTCATGTGCGGCGTGGTGACCGGGAAGGGACCGGGATCGACTGGTTCGAAATCCGGCCTGAGATTCGGTGCGACGGCGTGGCGCTGGATGAAGAGGAATGGCGGGCAGCTCTCCAACAGGGAGGGTTGATCGACGTCAAGGGCGGTCTGCGAGTTCTGGATAGCCAAACCCTGGAACGGTTGCGGGCGATCCTCGACCTCAGCGGAGAGGCGCAGGCGGATCGGGGCGTCGCGCAGATCGTGCGGGTGCCGCGGCTACAGATCCTCGACTGGCTGTCGTTGCGCGAACAAGGCATTGCGGTCTCGCTGCCTGCTGAAGACGAGGCCGTGCTCGCTCGCCTCCTGGGCTTCACACGGATCGCCGCGTTGCCTCTGCCGAAGGACGTGCGCGCAACTCTCCGCCCCTATCAACAGGACGGCTATG
>CAZFLF010001232.1:0-2521 GCA_964519825.1 uncultured Pirellulaceae bacterium
GCAGCTGCTGCACTCGTCCTTCTTCCCCTCGCGGTCCCAATGGAATTGGACCTTCACCCGACCATATTTGTCCGTGTAGATCTCCTCGCCGCTGGGGCCGACGACGACTGCTGTCTGCACGCCGGAAACCAGCGGAATGGGGGTAATCCGCGCCGGGCGGAACACCACCGCGTCGGGTATGCAACTGAGCACATTGCTGTAGTCGGGGCCGTCGACCGCCGCACCGGTCTCATAAGCCAGCGGTTCGCGGGCCTCATGGCGGGCCATCGTGATCACGTAGGTCTTGCCTTCTTCGCTCGACGAACGATGCATGCCAACCTTGAACTTGCCACCCGGAAAGAACGACCGACAACCGCTCGTCGCGTGCACGATATTGTGGGCAACCTCGATTTCTTCCATGCGGACCTTGGTCTCCACGTCCCCTTCCGACTTCTGCCGGTACTCACCCGGGTAATCGAAGACTTCGTATTTGTCGATTCCCGGCAACGACACCATGCTGTTGCTCTTGGTTAGCAAACTCGTGCTGGGAGTTTCAAAGTTGTAGTCCGTCTGCGCCCATTTACCCGAGCAAAACTCAAATTGCTGCTCCCAACTCGTAAGATAGTCCTTGAACATTCTTTCGCCGATTGTTGGCGGGTAATCGACCTCGTTTTCCGGGCAGTCCACATACGCGCCCTTGTGGTCGGCGAGCACCAACATGTGCTTGCCGTCTTCGTGTTTGAAGAAATAGAAGATGCCTTCCTCCTCCATCAGCCGCGACACGAAGTTGAAATCGGACTCCCGGTACTGGACACAGTACTCCCAATTCTTGTGATCGAGCTTCAAGCTCAATTCAAAATCGCTAAAGCCCAGTTCCGAGAACACCTGTTCAATGATGTCGGGAATCTCCTTGTTTTGAAAAATGCGGCAGTCCGCGGTCTGCGTGAGGAACCACAACCACGGCACGACTTCCGCGCGGTAATTGCGACGACCATCCTCTTCTTCGCCGGCAGAAAAGCGGCTGACGAACCCGTTGAAAAATCGTTGCGAGCCGTCGGTCAACTCGACGCTAAACGACACATTTTTGCCAACAATGTCCGCGGCCTTGACCGCGTTGTCGTCGGACAATAAATCGAGTTGAAAGCGAAATAGGCGCGACATTTCTTCCTGGCCGCTGAACCCAATCAGCAGCAGCTGGTCGTCGCCTAAGGGAGTTGTGGGTTTCAGTTGGCGGTTTTGTTGGGTGAGCGCCATGGTTACGCACCGTACAAGGGGCGGTAGATCGTGAGTGTCGACGGCTGCTGGTTCAGTTCAACGGTCAATGAATGCTTGCGGCTTACCGACAACCGGCGGTACACGTTAGCGAATTCAGACGCTGCCGAGAATCAGTCTCGTGTTCAATAACTCCGTTCTCGCACCGGTAGCTCAAAAGTTGCGTGGGAAATTCGGCCGTCGGCGCAAGTGCTTATTGAGCCAGGAGGTAACAAGGAGTGACAGGAAGATGGAGGACAGGAAAATAAACAGGCCACTCTCTCCATCTTCCTGTTAATCATTTTCCTGTCGTTCATCTGGTCTACCCGTGTTAGCTTGGATCGAACTTAATTACCAGGACGGTGACATCATCGTCACGGGCGCGTGGATGAGCGAAACTGTCCAGCGTTTCGTACACAAGAGCCACAATTTCACGAGCGCTTTTGTTTCGGTTGGCCTGCACAACTTCCAGCGCACGCTCAATGCCAAATTGGATGTCCTGAGGTCCGCGTGTTTCGATGAGTCCATCCGTGTACAAGAACAACAAGTCGCCGGACTGGAGTCCGATCTCGGGTGATGCGGGGAATTCGCCATCGGATGTAATGCCTAATGGGAACGACGTGCTATTGAGAACCTGCTTAACATCGCCAGAACTAGAGAGGATATACCCCGGTAGATGACCAGCGCTGGAGTAGATTAACGAGCCATTATGCAGGTCCAGCCGCGCCAGCATGAGGGTCACAAAGTGCTCGTTGGCGAAATCGTCGACCAGCGCGCGGTTGGCCATCCCCAAGATCTCAGCGACGTCGCTGTAGGTGAGTGCCAGAGCACGCAAATAGGCTCTCGTGGCAGCCATGAGCAAGGCCGGGCCGATACCGTGTCCGCTCACATCGCCCATGACAACTCCCAAGCAGCCGTTCAAAAAGGGGATGTAGTCGAAATAGTCACCACCCATGGTTTCGGCCGGTTGCGACAAGCCGAAGATATCCAATCCGCGTAACGCGGGGGGTGCGACCGGGAACAGCTTCTGCTGAATGGCCTGTGCCATCTTCATCGCAAACTGCTGACGCTCGGCATCCCATCGCTGTTGCGCTTCGGCTAGTTTGCGCTCGTGTTCGATGCGTTCCAGCTCGCGGAGCTGTTTCGCCTGCCTGATGATTTCCTGATTCTTTCCGAAGAGGTCAACAAACACCGCCACCTTGGAACGCAAGATTTCGGGCTCAATCGGTTTATAGAGGTAGTCCACCGCGCCGACGGAATACCCCTTGAACATATGCATTTCGCTCTTGCC
>CAZFLF010001233.1:0-2519 GCA_964519825.1 uncultured Pirellulaceae bacterium
AGTGATCCAGCGAAACGTGTTGTAGTTGATGTCTTCAGGGTCCCAGGTATCTCCGTCCTGCTGGTCAATGACTTCGATGGCATCGATCCAATCGGCTTTGGCGAATGCTTTGTTCCATTCCAGAATCGCGTCGCGGATGACCGGACGGTACTTGTACGGCACGGTCTTTTCGATGTGAAAGCGGATTTTCTTATCCGGCGCCGTTGGGCCTTCACCGGCGCTCCGCGGCCGCTCCAGGTGCCAGCGATTGACGTACCGCACGAACTGATCGCGGTCGCTTTGCTTGTTGAAGTCCTTAACGACGGTCAGGAAATACCCGACGCGATCATCTGCTAGACGTGGCTGATAGCTGCTCGGCTGTAACTTGCTGATCGAATAGTGCACGTTGATCGACACACCGCGCGAGTCTGGCACGGTGTCAATTTGAAATCGACCGCCGGAAGCATACGTGGCGGCGACTTCCAATTCGATGTTACGCTCAAATACCTTGATCGCACCCCATATGGACTTGTCGGGTGAAAAACTGAATCCGGGCAGCGAGTCGCTGATCTGTGGCAAATCGCTCATGAAGATTTGGGACAGGTTGACAAGATCGCCCCCCTTGGGCCCCTTGGCCATGATCGGCAAGCTGAATAGGACGCTGTCCGTGTAGGCATTCCGCACTGCGAGTGATTCCGGAAAGCCGGCGTTGGCCTTGAAGCGGACGTTATTGCGCACGACATGCACGCGGTCATCGACTTTGCGAAACGTCCACAGCCAATCGTCCCCCATGCTCCAACTAAACCCGCCAATCAGTTGTCCGAAAGAAATGCCCCGCGCAATCGAGATCAATACGACGTACTCCCCTCCGTAGTCACCTGGGGAAAGTTCCGCGATGAGGTTGTTTCCCTTTTGATACAACGTCAGCAATCCGGACGGCAACGTCTTGGCATCCTTGAGGATGGATGCATAGGGTGGTGGCGCCGATGTCGATGCGGGCTGGCCGGCGGCACCTTGTGCCATTGGCGGCGCCTGTTGTTCGTCCCCCGGTGCTTTGACGGGCGAAGTCGCATTGGTCTTTGGTGACAAATCGTCACCCAATGCGACCGTGGTAGTTAGCCAGCTAGCAAGGAACCAACACGCAACACCAGCAAAAAGCACCTTCTTGGCAATCATAATGAGCTTTCTCACACAACAGGTGGGTATGTTTTAGAACGAAAACCGCACGACCGATCGTTGGTCCGCAGTGTCTGTTCGGCAAGACTCATGCAACTGGAAAATATAGCCTATTCTATGCCCATTGCCACAATTGGCGATGTTCAGGCCAAGTCCGGTTATTTCGGCCACTCACCGACCGGGATCATTTCCGGCGGAATAACCGAATTCGCTTGAGTTCGGCAATTTGCAGTGACGTTCAAAGGGATGTTTGGCGACTCCGAATAGGGTGGCCGGGCTGGAACCTGGTGACTCAAGTGACGATGGCCGGTCGCCAAATCTCCCCGGAATACAATTATTCCATCGAATGCATCGTGGGACCAGCGAATTGCTCGCGCGATACGACGAACGGGTGGTTCGCTCTCATCGGATCCGTTGTGGTCTTGCATGGAATAACTGACAGACCTGCCGTTCATTACGTTTATACGGAATATGTGGTTGAGTGTGTTCAATTGGCAAGCGTTCAAAAATGGACTCTCCACCGTTCGCGGTGATGCGGAGGATGTCTTACACCAATGCGCGAAGGCGTAAACGAAGAATAAATGCTGGCTGTCGTGCCCATACCTCTGTGCGTCTTGGCATGAGCCCAGTTCGACATGACAGTATTTAACAGGAATCGTTGAGAGCCGAAAATGGGAATCGACAATCCGTCCGACGAACTAGCTGTGCGTCGAGTTCTCGCGCGCTTTCGCGAATCGGACGTGATCTTGTCGGTCGAGTCATTGCGGTCGGCCGGAGGGTTTAGTGGTGCGGAGTTATGGCAAGTCGCCAGCAGCCGCGGGTTGTTTTGTCTCCGCCGGTGGCCGCGAGAACATCCGAGCGAAATCCGGCTCCAGTACATCCATCGAGTCCTGCGGGGCGTGTTCGACCGCGGAGTCGTCGAAGTCGCTGCGCCAGTACCAGATAACGCGGCTCAGACAATCGTCGCGGAGAAAGGCGCACTTTGGGAATTGACACCTTGGATGCCAGGAGTGGCCGATTATCATCAGTCACCAAGTCCGACAAAGCTGACCGCGGCGATGCGGCTCCTGGCACGATTTCATATCGCGGCTGCCGATCTTTCGCCGAAATCGATTGCCTCGCCAGTCGGTGTCTCACTGCGATGTGAGCAACTGCGGAGACTGATGGCGGGAGGATTCGCCGAGATACGTCTCGCGCTACGTGCTGCGGATCGGTTGGAAGTTCTCCAAAAACTGCCCCAGGCAAATCACACGCTTCGCTCCGGTGGACAACGGGTTCCAGATTCAATCGCTCGCGGCATTGGTTTGTACGCGCAACAATTCCAGGACTGTTTTCCGATGGTTGCTCCGCGGTTGCTGGAACTC
>CAZFLF010001234.1:0-2509 GCA_964519825.1 uncultured Pirellulaceae bacterium
GCCGTATTCTTGTCCCCGAGCATCTCCATGGCTTCCGGAGTCGGGCCGATGAAGTCGATCTTGCAGCTTCGGCAGACCTCGTTGAAATGGGCGTTCTCTGAGAGAAACCCGTATCCCGGGTGAATGGCTTCCACGTTGCCAACTTCCGCTGCACTGATGACCTGGTCGATTTTCAGATAGCTATGCGCGGACTTGGCCGGACCGATACAAATCGCCTCGTCAGCCAATTCCAGGTACTGTGCGCCTCGATCCGCCTCGCTGAAAACACAGACCGTCTCGATCCCGAGTTCACGGCAGGCGCGAATAATCCGCAGGGCAATTTCGCCACGGTTAGCGATCAGAATTCGCTTATACATGTGCAATCACTGAGGAGGCGGTTCGCGCTAATTACCTGAATCGGTCTTTTCTGGCTGGTTCCCCGTCGCGTGCCTGCGGCTGCTGCAGCGTCTTTTCAACCGCAAACGTCACATTCACGGCCGCTTCCTACCCCAACGTGTCCACCTTGTACAAAGGCTTGCCAAATTCGACTGGTTCTTCGTCATTTACCATCATTTCCACAATCTTGCCGCGGACTTCGGCTGGGATTTCGTTGAAGACCTTCATCGCTTCGATGATGCACACCGTTTTCTCCGGTTCGACGTGGTCGCCCACTTTGACGTACGCCGCTGCATTGGGGTTCGGTCGGGAGTAGAAAGTCCCAACCATGGGGCTTTTGATCAGTACGATGTTTGGTCCATCGACGGGGTATTTGGGGGACGTCGATACTTGGCCTGCAATTGACGTTGACGCGCTGGCGGCCTGGGCGGCCGCGGGGGCCGCAAAACTGGCGGGCGCCAATTCTGCTCCGCGACACAGCCGAATACGTTGATCCCCTTGTCTCAAGTCGACTTCGCGCAGGTCGAATTCCTGCATTAACTCGACGAGACGGCGAATTCGCTCTAATTCAAATACCTGATCCTGTGCGGCTTCCAATTCCGACATGCGTGCTCTCCGCGGTGGACTGAAAAGTCGATCACCGTCCCGGCCATCACACCACAGACGGTCATCTTTGAGACATTTCTCTGTGGACGTAACAAAATGTCTCGCCGATTCCGCTCAGGGAAAAGCCGGACCATAAGGTCGACACAAGCCCGTGCAACCGTTCAAGTTTGGGCCGGATTCTAGAACTGCCGCCGAAGACCGTCAAGCTGTCGGCTCCACCGTTGCCCGCTGCCGATTCTGATGGTCCACGAGAACGACGCTCGGCTGATGGTCGGCGGCTTCTTCATTCGAGTATTCGGCATAGCTCACAATGATCACCAAATCGCCGGGCTTCACCAGATGCGCCGCGGCGCCGTTGATGCACACCGTGCCGGTTCCGCGCGGGCCGGAGATCGCATAAGTCGTCAACCTCGCTCCATTGGTGATGTCATAGATTTCAACCCGCTCGTGCGGGACGATGTCAGCTGCATCCATCAGGTCTCGATCGAGCGTGACGCTGCCGTCATAGTTCAAATCGGCTTCGGTAACGGTGGCGCGGTGGATTTTCGATTTGAGCAGGAATCGATGCATGGCTCGGGCTTTCGACGCGAAAAAAGGGGAGTCGCGAAAGGTCACCAGCAATGATCCGCGAACTCGCGTCGACGGGCAAGGCCGCGTACTTTGACAGATCGGTCGGATCTGTCGGATCGGACGGATTGGTCAGATCGGACGGATTGGTCAGATCGGTCGGATCGCAGGCGTGCGAGTTGTGCCGTAGTGCGTGGTGCGCGGTATAACATGCGTCCCGCAGTAACCAGAGATCACCCCACATGCTCGATGGCATCACGATTCGTTCACCGAATGTGCCCGGAGTCGAAGTGGCATGGTTCAGCGCTCTTTGCGCGGACGACTACGAGTATCTCGGAGTGCCAGACGGCCGGTTGCGTAGCAGTTGGGAGCACTGCCGCGACCTCGTTCTGACCGCCGAAAGGCTCGGCTTCAACAACGTTCTGCTTCCCAGCGGATTTGTCCCCGGCCAGGATACCTTGACGTTCGCGGGGGGCATGGCGGCGCTAACGAACCAGATCTCGCTACTTGTTGCGATTCGCTGTGGCGAGTATCACCCGCCCATGCTCGCGCGGGCCATCGCCAGTCTGGACCATATGTTGCGCGGGCGATTGACGATCAACATCATCTCGTCCGACATGCCTGGGACGACGCTCGACTCTGGCAGCCGATACCAGCGGTCACGCGAGGTAATTCAGATCCTGAAGCAGGCCTGGACCCAAGACCGGATTCAGTTTTCCGGCGACTTCTACCAATTCGATCTGCCGGCGGAACCAGTCAAACCGTATCAGCAGAATGGCGGGCCGTTGTTGTATTTCGGCGGAATCTCTCCCGACGCACGCGCGCTGTGCGCCGAACTATGCGATGTCTTTCTGATGTGGCCGGAGACGGAACAGCAGCTTGTCGAGACGATGCGGGACATGTCGCATCGCGCCGCGGAGTTCGGCCGAAACATGGACTTTGGCTTGCGAATTCATGTGAT
>CAZFLF010001235.1:0-2506 GCA_964519825.1 uncultured Pirellulaceae bacterium
ATACGTGGGGCATGAAAGTGCTCTGGACTTCGTTGCTTAAATTCATATCCAATCATGTGTTCTGCTGATTTGCTGGCGCAAATCTGTGACGTCGAGAGTCAGGCACGCGAGATGAAATAACGTGCGTGTCGTCAATGCGGTGCTTAATGGAGTCTATTCATGCGCCAAGTCGCCTCGATCACAATTCTTCTCGTTTCAATTCACTCTTCAGTATTTGCCGAGCCAGAATCGAAGTCGTTCATTATCCATTCGTTTCGGGGTGGGCCGGCTGCCGACGATGTTGCCCGGCAGTGCCAGTCCGTTCGAGAACAGATTCATGCCAAATGGTTAGGCAACTCTTCGATGGAGTCGTGGCAACCGTGCTGCGAGGTGGTGGTGCATGCAACCAAGGAGAGTTATGTCCATTCGGTTGGCCGTGGAGGGACTCAGACGTCGGGAAGCAGCTTGATTCGGTTTGGAGAGGGCAAGATCACAAGGCGGCGACTTGATCTGCTTGTCGACCAATATGGCCGGTTACCGGCGTTACACCATGAGCTGACGCATGTGGTACTGGCCGACCGTTTCGCCGGCAAGCTTCCACCTCGCTGGGCCGATGAGGGTATCGCAACACTGGCAGATTCAACGACCAAGCAGCTACTTCATCAACGAGACTGCTTGGCGGCATTAAAAAACGGCACGTCCATACGGATGGTTGATCTGTTACGGTTGGAGGAGTTTACGTCGCACCACGAAGTCCCCGCCTTTTATGGCCAAAGTTTGTCGTTGATTCGCTTTCTCGCGCATTACGGGGAACCTTTGCTACTGGTTCCGTTTCTCGAACAAGCCGAAACCCACGGGTACGACAGAGCTCTACGCGAAATGTACGACATCGACGGTGTTTCCCATCTTGAAAAGCTATGGCGTGATTATGCTCATAATCTCAGCCAAGAATTGCCTTCGCGATGAGAAAGTACACCAGGATCGAGATCAGATCCTGAACTACTGTGCCTAGCGGGCCGCTTCCGAACGCGGGGTCACGACCCAATCGATGATTTAACTGGGCGTATCGTCCTGTCTTTTCCGAAACTTGAGCCCGCGTGGGTCGTCGCTCTGCTTCATGACTAACACGGGACATGGCGCGCGGCGGATTACCGCTTCGGCGATACTACCCATCAACAGCCTCTTCAGACCAGTGCGACCGTGTGTGCCGAGCACGATTAAGTCCGCGTCTTCCTCTTTGGCAAACTGCACGATCTGATTCGCCGGGTCACCCTGACGACTCAGCATCCGATGTTCATACGGAACTTTGGAGTCCGTGGGCTTGATTTCCTGGAGCATTTTTTGCAGTTCGGCATGGTCCGGTTCCATCAAGCCGTAGTACATCTCGCCCCCACCATACGCGGCTGGCGGTTCCTCTGCATGAATGATCAACAAAGTCGCGTCCAGGGCGCGGGCCAGGATCGTGGCGTACTCCAACGCGGCGTCACTGCAATGTGAAAAATCTGTTGGAAACACAATCTTCTTAGCAGGCATGGCCATCCTCATCTTGTTGAGGTTTGAGTATCAAAATGCTGGCAATGACCGGACGGACTATGGCAAGTCAAATGCCGAGATCGCTGCGGCCAATCCCAAATCTAAGATGACGCAAGCATTTTTCAATCCTGAACCAGCTTGCACGTCGGGCAATAAGACTCAGACCAATCCTATGGTTGAGCTATAAAACGAAGGTTTACGATAGATAAAGCCCAATATTCGGAGTCGGGTTCGAGGACTTATCTCGTTAAGGGGGAATCCATGACCACAAATTCTACCGAGATCACTGGCGACACGTTAGTCGTTACAGCGAGGAAAGATCTGCGGGAATTCGATAGCCGCAGCATTGATGCAAAAGGTGACGACATTCTGCAGAAGTTGGACGATCCGCGCTTGTGCAATGTCGTGATGGATCTGAGCGGCACGGACTACTACGGCTCGTCGGCGCTCAATTTGTTTCTTCGGATCGACAAGAAGACGCACGCGAAGAACGGACGGTTGATCATAGTGGGTCTGTCACCGCACGAAACAGATATTTTGCACGTTACCAAACTCGACAGTCGATGGACGATTTGTAAGAGCCGAGATGAGGCGTTGGCGACATTGAGTCAGCCTGTCCATGCTGCCCAATAAGCGACAAACGATCGTCGAACCATGGATGTGCGAAAAAACGGTGTTAGCGTGCGAATTCGCACGTTCTTAGTCTATGAGCTTGCAATTGGACGCAAAGTCGAACCGGATTCGAACAATAGCGAGTCACGGATTCTCGGTCTGCGGCGAACGATTGAAAACATTTTTTGCCCGCTGATACCAACTGATGACGACGATCGTGGTGATCATGAAGCGCCTTGCGCACTATCGACGTTGTCGTGTGGTGCCGTATCCGGCTGTTTGGCACTTCACTTGCAATTCGGATAAAAGCACGACGAGCCTGAGAGGTCGAAACTCATGTCAATGCCGTCGAAGAATGATGGATGAACGCGACGCATGCCGT
>CAZFLF010001236.1:0-2501 GCA_964519825.1 uncultured Pirellulaceae bacterium
TGGCTCGATATGCTGACGCAGACTCGGCACAATTGGTAATGTGCATGCGGCAAAGGGAGGTGCCGTTTTCGGCAAGCAAGGACGCTGCCCGCAAAACTCGTTGACTTCAGTGCAACCGGGCTCCACGAAGTGTGCGCAGGTCGTCCTTTCTCCAATCTTTCCTCCGATCGTCACTTCCTCATTCAGCACGTTCCGTCTTAGGCGTGGCGATTTCGCGTACTAATCAACGCGAGTCAAAGCCGCGCCGTCGCGCTTCTCCAGCGCGCCTTTCGGCTGCAGCGATGGCACTGTCCAAGAGACCGCGCGCCGAATCTCAGACACAGTACCGCCTCTTTCCCACGTGGAACGCGCTACCTGGTTTGGCCGCGATCCTGGCCTGCTTCGTCTGGGCTTATTGGCCGACTCTCACGGAACTTACTCGACAGTGGTGGACGCAGCCCGATTATTCGCATGGTTTTCTCGTCCTTCCGTTGGCGGTGGTATTTCTCTGGGTGCGTTGGAACAACTTTCCGGGATTTGCGAGCCAACCGGGATGGTTTGGCATTGGCTTCCTTGCGCTGGCAATTGTGCTCCGCAGTCTCAGCGCGATCTGGTACATCGAAGCATTAGACGGCTGGTCGATCCTCGCCGTGTGTGCCGGTGCCGCTTGTCTTTTGGGTGGCTGGCCGCTACTGCGCTGGTCTGGGCCTGCGGTGCTGTTCCTGTTCTTCATGGTTCCCTTGCCGTTTCGCATTGAGCATTTGTTGACGCTTCCGTTGCAACGGATCGCGACGGTTGCAAGCTGCACCATCCTCCAGTGTCTGGGACAGCCGGCGTTAGCCGAAGGGAATACCATCTGGCTAGGCGAGCATCATCTGCAGGTTGAAGAGGCTTGTGCGGGGTTGCGAATATTCGTCGGAGTGATCGCTCTCGCAGCTGCGTATGCCATGCTCGGCCGGGGCAGTCGCTGGGATAAGGCGCTGCTGATGATCGCGGTGATTCCGATCGCCATCTTCGCCAATGCGCTCCGCATTGTCGGGACGGGCCTACTTTACCAGTACGTATCAGGAGAAATGGGGCGGCAGTTCAGCCATGGTGCGGCTGGCTGGGTGATGATCTTGCTCTGTACGGCGCTCTTACTCCTGGTGGCTTGGTACTGGCGCAAACTGGTTCCCGAGGTGCCGCTGGCGAACGTCAGTCAGTTGGTTCACGCACAGCGAAATCGAGAGCGACAGCGCTCAGTATCTGAGGGGGTTCATTAGATGAATGAATTCAATGTAGGCCGGCGGGGACCCGAGGGAGGCGTTCCGCGAAAAGGCGATGGGAACCGACAGCATGGTCCAGCTCGGATGCAGGTGTTTTCACTGGAATCTGTCCTGAAGGTCGTTCGACGGTGGTGGAAGATTGGGATTCCGTTCGGAATGGTATTGGCGGCGATTGCCGTCGCCTTTGTATTTCGAGGTTTCGTACCTGTCTACAAAGCTACAGCTTGGCTGCGCATCGAGAATGAAGTCCCTTACGTCGCATTCGAATCACGCGGTAGCTCCGACGAATTCGTGCGGACGCAATTGCAGTTGATCCGTAGCCCAATGGTATTGGAACGAGCCCTCGGCAAACCCGAAATCGCAAGCTTTTCGGAGATCAAGGACAGTACCGACCCGATGGGTTGGCTCTCTGGCCATGTCAGCGTCAATTCGGTCGGTAATTCGGAACTGTATCACCTTTCCTTCACGGGGCCCGATGCCGGGCACGCGGCCAAGATCGCCAATGTAGTGGCGGAAGCCTACTTTCAGGTTTATACGCAGGATGACGCGGAACGCACCCAGCGTGTCATTGAATTATTGGAGCAGGAAAAGCAACGCCGGGCCGCAGAGGTGCGACTGAAGCAGGAGACGCTCCGCGAACTCACCAAGCAGCTTACTGGAAGCGAGCCGGTTACCGGCGCGCCGCAACCGCTGGCCCTCGAACAGCCCTTAGCGAAACTGCAGTCGCATATCGTGAATTCACAAGTGGAAGGGGAGATGCTGAGGGCTGAACTCCAGGCGCTGGAAGAACTCGCGACTCAGGAAAAAATCGAGGTGCCAGCCGGCTTGGTCGAACGGCAGTTGGCCGATCATCCCGTTTATCTCGAATTCGTTACTCGTCGAGAGCAACTTTCGCAGACCGAACTGCATGCGCGCCAAGGTAAGCAATCGCTCGTCTATCAACGATTGGAGGCGGAGGTCAAGCAATTGGAAGTGAGGGTGGAGAAGATTCGCAGCGACTTTTTGGCTCAGATGAAAGAGCAGATGCTGGTCCAACGGAACGAAAAGTTGGACGAGAGGCGGCGCCGTTTGGAAGGCCATCAACTTTCTGAAGATGTTTTGCGAGAGCGGTACGCGGACCAGCTGAAACTGCTGAAAAAGGACAACGGGCAAACGCTGGAGTTGGAGTTTTCCCGTTCTGAGTTGGAGCGGGAAGAGACGGTTTACACGATGCTGGCGGACCGCGCCTTTCAGATGCGAACCGAACTGCGGGCGCCT
>CAZFLF010001237.1:0-2498 GCA_964519825.1 uncultured Pirellulaceae bacterium
GATGGCCATCGGTAGGCTTGTGGCCCGTGCAGGAAGAACGCTCGTCTCAGGCGGCGCAAAGGGCATCGATCAGGCAGCAATGCGGGGGGCGCTGGAAGCAGGCGGCACGGTGATTGGCGTTTTGGCGGACAGTCTCGAAAAGGCAGCTATGAACCGCGACCACCGCAATCTTCTGATGGACGGCCGACTCGTCCTCACCTCACTCTACGATCCAAGCGCAGGCTTTAACGTCGGCAATGCCATGCAGCGCAACAAGATCATCTACGCGCTGTCCGATGTGTCCTTAGTCGTTAGCTCTAATGTTAATAAGGGTGGGACCTGGGCGGGCGCAATCGAGCAGTTGGATAAGCTCCGGCTGGTTCCCGTCTACGTGCGATCAACGGGAGAAGCGTCAGAGGGACTAGAAGCCTTGAGCAAGAAAGGAGCAATTGATTGGCCGAACCCTCAAGATGCCGACGCGTTCGAAGCAATCTTCACCGTTGCGACGCCGACTGTCCCAGAAACGACACAGGCAGCGCTCTCGCTAGCGTCAAGCGATGGCTCGCCCGTCGCGACGACCAACACGCCATCAGTTATTGCGGACACCGAGCCCCTGCCTCACGTTGCTAAGGAACCATCGCAGCCATTTTCGTCGCGCGGGAAAGAACAGCATGCAGCAGAACCAAAGCAGCGATCGCCCACGCGGTTACAGGAACCAGAGGTAATATCCAACGACTGCGCCTCTGTAACCCACGCGGAGATGAGTCCGGCGGACGCTCTGTTCGCAGCTGTGCGCGAAGTAATTCAGCACTTGCTAAAAGCCCCCATGAAGGATGCCGAAGTCGCAGCCGCGTTGGAGGTGTCGACTACTCAAGCTAAGGCATGGCTGCAGCGCCTAGTCGAAGAAGGCGTGCTGGAAAAGAATAAAAAGCCCGCTGGCTATATCGTGAAACAGTCTCACCTATTTGAGTGAAAGACGTACGCGAGCTAGGCCTCGAATGTTAGATGGATGCCTCATGTGGAGGCGATTGTATGCGTGGCCTCGAGCATATCTTCATCAGCGTCACCGTCGTCCTCGTCTTCTTGAGCTTCGCCGGCATAAGCAGCTTTTCCAGTGGCCTCTTCGATAAGTGCTAGAAGTCGTTTTTGTCGATCCGCCATAAAGGCAGCGAAGTCGTCTGTACGAAGTAGACCAGGGTCAATCAAATGCGTGGTGAGGTACCCGTCTAGTCGGTCACGGTTGATCGCCGGCGTCGCCTCATTGCCTTTTTCCAACTTCGCTACGTACTCGGATGGCGCGGCGCCACCGATTATCCGATTGGTCTTATAGGAGAGTGGCGTTTTGTTGATGATGGAATCGAAAATGTTCGGCTTGATGCCCTGCCTCTTGCACCAGTCTTGCGGGAAGATGTGGTGAATGTCTACGTTTTCTCCGAAAAATACCGTGTGGTCGAATTTTTGTCCTGAGCGAAAGTCCTGCGCACCCTCCTTCATCAATAGCGCGTTTACACCCTTGTAGGCAGCAGACAGGCGCATGCGCATTGTCTTTAACCTGTCAGACCGGAAAATGGTCTCGCTAATTGTGGATGGCTCGGGACCGCCTTTGAGCCAGGCTGGCACTTCCGTGAAATCGCGCGCTATACGCGTTTCTACCGCAGAGCCGTAGAGCTCGCCGAAAACCCCGTTCCAATACCAGCGTACGAGAGCGCCGCGGCTTGCCTCGTGTTCCCAGGCATCACCGATGTCGGCGAGGATAGCGGCGAGCGGAATGATCTGGGATTGATACGGAAGATCAAAGATACGATAGATATGCAGCATGTGCAGGAACTTCGCTGCCTGCACGAAGCCATGTTCGACTCGGGTTTCGTATTGCTTGTATGCCTCGAGAGGCAGGTTTAGCAGTGCCTGCCGGTTTCCGGTTACCGCAGGCAACTCCTTCCCGGTTTTTCCAGCCTTCTCCGCTGCGCGTCGGCGATCACGTGTATAGAACAGAGAAATCGCGTGTAGGAAATCAGTATTCGCGACATTGGCGATGATGCCCGTATCTGCCGTTGCCGGTCGGAACGTCTCTGCGAAACGTTGATGTCGTCCTTTCGTCGAATCGTCGCCATACCAGTCTTTTCGCAGTTCGTGTCCAGCCGCGGCATACATTGCCGTAACAAGCTCAAAGGCATCCAGCGCCTTGCCACCGGTATTTACCTTCTCAAAGACCACACATACCGCTTCCTTCGAAGTCGATCGATCCAGGGCAATAACCGGCACTCGGTAATATTTGAAATTCTCCAAAATCTCCCGCTTGAAGGCCCGGAATTCTTCGCGAATGGCCTCGTTGTCGTCGCCGCGCCAATGTTTATCAAAGCCGTCCTGCCAGCGGTCCCAGTCAAAGACTTGAGACACTGGATACATCAGAGTCGCGTATTCACGCTCGGCAGACGAAACATCCACAACCACTTCGCGACCGAAATCGCTTCTGACGACGCGATCCTCGGGAACGCCAACGATTGACTCTTCGCGATCTA
>CAZFLF010001238.1:0-2497 GCA_964519825.1 uncultured Pirellulaceae bacterium
CTTTGGTGGCGGCGGGGGACATGGAGGGGGCCTTCCATGCTGGAGTCGCATTTTGCCGCGCAGTTGTCACCGACACTGTGCCGGAACCAGTCGATATTGTGGTCACCAGTTGTGCCGGCTATCCGCTCGACACGACCTTTTACCAGGCGGTGAAGGGATTGACTGGCGCGCTCCCCATTGTCAAGCAAGGGGGCACGATCATCATGGCGGCCAGCTTGTCCGAAGGAATCGGCAGTCCGCAGTTCCAGCAACTGTTCCGCGAGAATCCGAGCCTCGAAGTGTTTGTCGAACGGATCATGGGCCAGGATTACTTTGTGATGGATCAGTGGCAGCTCGAAGAATTGGCCAAGGTCTGCCGCAAAGCCAAAGTGAAAATTGTCAGCGACGGTCTTCCCGCCGAAACGCTCGACAAGCTATTCGTAACGAGTGCCGCCACCGTGGAACAAGCCCTGTCGGAATCCTTGTCGGAATACGGACGTGACGCGAGTGTCGCCGTCATTCCGAAAGGTCCGTACGTCTTGGCGCAGGTGGCGTAATCACATGCATTCCATACCAGTTCCGGAGGCTCCCCGCATGCAAATTGAGATCGAGCAAGAAGAGGACGGCCGCTGGCTGGGTGAAGTCCCCGAGCTTTCCGGAGTTCTCGCGTACGGACTAACGCGCGAGGAGGCGATCGCTCGCGTCAAGGCATTGGCCTTGCGCACTCTTGCAGATCGTCTCGAACACGGCGAAGACGTGCCGGAAATGCGATCCATTTTCTCGGTGGCCTCGTGAGCCAGTGGCGGGCAAGCAAAGCTCGCCGCGTCCTGGCGACTCTCCTGCGCATCGGCTGGACTATTAAGCGTCAATCGGGGGGTTCACATCGCGTCTTGTCCCGTCCTGAGTATCCCGATTTCGTCTTCGCGTTTCATGACCACGAAGAAATCGGTCCGCGGATGCTGGCTCGGATCGCAAAGCACACGGGACTGCGACCGGAGGATTCATAGCGTAGAACGCGGCAATCTTGGCATATCCACCCATCGTGCCAAATCACATCTCGCAAGCGGATCGACGACATTGATTGAAAACTCGCCGGGAAAATGCAAACTTGCGAGCCATCCACAATCCACAGAGCTCATACGTGGACATCGGCCTCGGCCGACAGGACGTCATATCTCTGGCGAATCGGGTTGACGACTTGTTCCACGAATTCGTCGACCTGTTGCGGCGCCCGGCCGACGAACTGCGCGGGATCCAGAGTGGCCTGTAGGTCGACACCGGCAAAGGCTGAGTCTTCAGCGAGGCGATCGAGCAGATCGTTGGGTTTGCCTTCCTGCTTCACCACCGCTGCGGCAGCTTGGCTGTGACGACGAATCCGTTCGTGCAGGTCTTGGCGATCCCCGCCGCGCTCGACGGCGGCCATCAGAATGTTCTCGGTCGCCATGAACGGCAATTCTTCGCGCAGACGCTTGGCAATGACGTGCGGATAGACCGCCAAACCAGTCGCGACGTTCTGATACAGAATGAGCACCGCATCGATGGCAAGAAACGCTTGTGGGAGTACCAACCGGCGATTCGCGCTGTCGTCAAGCGTCCGTTCCATCCATTGCGTCGCGGCGGTGTTCGCCGTATTCGATGGCAAACTCATTACGAACCGGGCGATTGAACACAGTCGTTCGCTGCGCATCGGATTCCGTTTGTAAGCCATCGCTGAGGAGCCGATCTGATCTTCTTCGAACGGTTCTTCGATTTCCTTGCAGCTGGCCAAAAGTCGCACGTCCACGGCGGCCTTGTGAGCGCTCTGAGCGATGCCGGACAAAGCGTCGAGAACTTGGGAGTCGACTTTGCGAGTGTAGGTCTGCCCGGTAACCGCATAGGCGGCAGCGAAGCCCATCTTCTCCGCCACGCGTTGTTCCAAACGGCGTACTTTATCGTGATCGCCGTGGAACAGTGCCAGGAAGCTGGCCTGAGTGCCGGTCGTCCCTTTCGTGCTTCGCGCCTTGAGTGCGGCGAGTCGATGCTCAATCTCTTCCAAGTCAAGGACCAAATCATAGGCCCAGAGACATGCTCGTTTGCCGACCGTCGTCGGTTGTGCAGGTTGCATGTGGGTGAAACCGAGGCAGGCCAGATCGCGGTATTTCATCGCGAACCGCGCGAGCCGGTCGATCACCGCCACGAGTCTGGTGCGCACCATGGACAGCGCTTCACGAAACAGAATCAGATCGGTATTGTCGGTGACGTAGCAACTCGTCGCACCAAGGTGAATAACGCGTCGCGCGGTGGGACAGACATCGCCATAGGCGTGAACGTGGGCCATGACGTCGTGCCGGAGGCGACGTTCATACGCCTCCGCCGCCGTGAAGTCGATGTCTGCGACATGTGCCCGCAGTTCGGCAATCTGCTCCTGAGAAATCGGCAGACCGAGCTCCTGTTCTGCTTCCGCCAGCCAAACCCAAAGCTGCCGCCAGGTGCTGAAACGCCGTTGTGCACCCCACAGTTGCTGCATCTCCCGCGAAGA
>CAZFLF010001239.1:0-2492 GCA_964519825.1 uncultured Pirellulaceae bacterium
ATCCTCGCGGTGCTGCTCGCCGTCGACGCTTGGCTGACCTGGCGGTGGTTTGACGGCAAGATCGGACTGCCACAATGGTGGACCGTGCGGACGAGCCGCACCGCGGATTACTGGTTGGTCCCGTCGGGCCCGCTGGCGGCCTACGTCGATGCTCGGCCGATCGGCTGGAAGCAGTTGGTCGGAATTACGTGGCGGCAAGGTCGTTGGGTGATGTTGTTGCTGTGCGGGCTGTTCTTGTGGGCGTGTGTCATCACGACGGGCAAAATGCAGAACTCGGCCGACGCCTCCCCACTTGGTTCGCTCGCAATTGCTATCGCGAATGTGTTTGGACTCTGCGCCTTCACGCTCGATCAATGGTCGCATCAATTCCGGTTTTATGCTGAACGTGGAGTCCGTCCGCGTTGGCTGTGGTTCTCGCGACAAGCGGTGTGGTTTTCGCCCGTATTGATTCAGGCCGTCTGCGTTCAATGGCTGACGACCTCGTCGCAACCAACTCACTCACCGATCGACGAATTCCTGATCCAATTTGGCTGGATCATTGTTGCCGGGACCACTTATGCCTTGAGCCAGCTCTGCGCGATGTTCATTCGCAGCACGCTCGTCGCCTTGGTGGTCAGTGTCTTCGCCGCGTTCATGGGTTATTTCTGGATGATGCTGACGTTGGCAGGCAATATTCCCCTGTGGTGGTCGGTACTGCCCATGCCCGTTGTGGCGATGCTGGCTACCTGGTGGTTTGCGAAGGATTGGATTGAAGAACGCCACGATCGCCGGCATTGGAAGCAAGTGGCACTTGTGATCGGCGCCCCGTCCTTGGTAATTCTGGTCGGTTGCACTCTGTACCGCGCGTATGAGATTCCGTTGGTAGATCCGGGATTCTCGGTTGCGGAATACACGCGGCCGATGACCTCTGCGGAACAGGAGACGCTGCGGATTTACGAAGAGGCAGAACGGCTATTGGTTCAGCGGATGCAAACTAACTCTTTCGCGAGCCGGAATCCGCAAGAGCCCCCCGAGGAAGGCAATCGAAGATGGCTTGAAATCGCTCGTCCCGTCTTGCCGTTATTGGAACGAGCACATGAACGGCCACCCGCTCCCTTAACGCTTATCAAGGGTCCGCTCTCGGAATCTGTTACCATCCGGGCGCCTGATTTCCTCGGGGACACGGATCCGATCGCTTTCTTCCTGCTGCTTCGTTGGCAGGCAGAATCGCTAACGCGGGAGGGGAAACTGAGCGAAGCGTGGCGGTGTTATGACATGGAGTTTGAACTGCTGCGTCGCTTGCGGTGGCGCGCCACGGAATTACTACTTGGATCCGCCGATGCCGAAGAACGCGAACTTCTCGACAGCATCGTGCATTGGTCTGCCCACGCGCAGCAAACGAACGATCGAATCGTGGTGGCACTGGCCAAACTGGAGGGGCTCGAACTGCAAGAATCGAGTGCCCATCGAGTAGTAAAGATACAGCACGTTCTCTGGACACAGTTTCTTGATGGCGGACAGATCGATTCCAAATGGCTTGGTTTGCGGCCGGCTGAAGCAACAACGATTTGGTGGCTGAACACGCTCATGCCGTGGGAGAAGGCACGGTCTCGTCGCATGTTCAATCTGTACACGTTGAGCGTCCTGGACCCAGCAGCGGCAAATCAGCACTTGCCTCGCCGGCAGGGTACCTCGCGGGTTTATTGGTGGCAGGACACTCTTGTGCTTGTGCCAATTGCGAGGTTGAACCCACTGTCGTTTTCCGTGACGGACATTCGACGGCGCGCGACGAGACTGCTCGTGGCGCTCGCCGACTGGCAGCGTGAGCATGGCAAGCTGCCAGAAACTCTGAATGAACTCGCTGGCCCTTATTTCCGTGATCTTCCCCAGGACCCTGTCACTCAACGGCCATTCCATTATTTTCCACGTGGTATTGCCGCGGACCTGACAGCGTTTGTCAAAAGCGCTGGTAAGCCGCCATCCGACCTGCCGAAAGGGACGCCATTCTTGTGGAGTCCTTTATGGACTGGGAGAGTAGTCGTACAGAATCCCGACGGGACTTACAGTGTCGATGCGGGGAGCGTTCCGGACATGCCTTTGGTCGAGAGCCTCAAGCAAGGGCTGATCTGGCCCGTACCGACGGTTGCGTCAAAAGAGTAGCAGTCCCGCGTTTCCCGTGGTCGCGTCTCTCCGAGACGCGTGACCCGAGCCGTACAATCTGGCTGCCAATCTAGGGCCGCGCGTCTCGGAGAGACGCGGCCACGTCAAGGAAATAGCAGATACCGGGTCCAGCCTTCCGGCTTGTGATCGTAGACAATGCGTTCGTGCAGCCGCGCTGGCCGGTTGGACCAGAATTCGATCAGGTCCGGAACGATGCGGTAGCCATACCAATGTTCTGGGCGTGGTACTGCGCGCCCGGCGAATTTTTCCTCGTACTCGTCATAGCGTTGGATCAGTACCTCCGGCGCATCGAGCCGTTGCGACTGGGTCGACGCCCAAGCGCCGAGTTGTCT
>CAZFLF010001240.1:0-2487 GCA_964519825.1 uncultured Pirellulaceae bacterium
TATTACCAGCTTCAGTTGTACAAGCACGCCGAGGTTGCCGGCGCGCCGCGAGTCGTGGGCACGCCTGATGCGACGCTCCCGATAGCGGCCGATCACGCCCATGCGGGTCCCGATCGCGGAGTGTCTTTCCCGACAAACGGCGGCGACCTAGCTAAATACCTTTATGCTCGCGTGATCGCCGAAGAGAAGAAGACGAACCCGTCGGTGGTCGCAACCGAAGCCTGGGGCTGGCTGCCGCCGCCGCTGCATCACGAAGGCGAAAAGGTGCAGACCGATTGGCTCCACGATTTCCTCATGGATCCGACGCGAATTCGTCCCGCCGCCGTGCTGCGAATGCCCAATTTCCACATGTCTTCGGACGAAGCGGCCGCGCTGGTCGACTACTTCGCAGCCAAGAGCAGCGCCGAGTTCCCGTACGAATACAACGTGCGCCGTCGCGGCGGCTACTTGGCCGAATTGGAGACCACGCATCCTGCGCTGCTCGACGACGCGATGAAGATCGTCACCGACGGCAACTACTGCGTGAAATGCCACTCGATCGGCGACTTCGAAATCCGCGGCTCGATCCGAACGCAAGGCCCGAGATTGGACGAAGTCTATCGCCGCTTGCGGCCCGATTACACGCGGCAATGGATCGCCAGCCCGCAGCGCATCTTGCCCTACACCGGAATGCCGGTCAACATACCGTACAACCCGGACGACCCAAATTTGGGCGGCGTCAACCAGGCCCTGTTCCCCGGCACGAGCGTGATGCAGCTCGACGGCGTGGTCGATGTGTTGATGAATTTCGACGAGTACACCAAGCGCCGCACGTCGGTCAAAGAACTTGTGAAGCAACCCGAGCAACCCCCGGCCGGCGAGCCGGCCGCATCCGACCAGCCCCCAAACGATAACTCCGCTCGAAACTAAGACCAAATGTAGGGTGAGTCGAGTCCGCGAGACCCACCACCGAGAACACGACATCCAATGAGGCCCGCCATGATCAAAACATGTTTCAACACGCGATTGACGATCGTCGTAATGTTCTGCGCACTCTGCGTCGCCGGCGTTGCCAACGCCGCCGACTGGGGCTCGCTCAAGGGCCGCTTCGTCGTCGATGGCAAACCGGCTGATCCGCCGGCTCTGGTCGTCGATAAAGACCCGTACTGCATCGAGAAGAAGCCGAAGAACGAAGCGATTGTCCTCGGCAAGGACAATGCCTTGGTGAACGCCGTTGTTTATCTACGGCTTCCACGCCGCGGAGACGTCGCGGTTCATCCCGACTACGAGGCTGAGCTGAAGACGCCCGTGGTGCTCGATAACGTCGGCTGCGAGTTCGAGCCCCGCATTACATTAGTTCTCGTGGGCCAAACGCTCGAGGTGAAGAACTCCGATCCAACCGGACATAATACGAATATCTCCATATTCGGCTTCAATCCGGTCGTTCCGGCGAACAGCAAGATCGACGTCAAGGCCGGCAAAGAGGCGCCGCTACCGTCTCCGGTGAAGTGCAACATTCACCCGTTCATGCTGGGGCACATTTTGGCGCAAAAGCACCCGTACATGGCCGTCACCGGCGATGACGGCTCTTTTGAGATCAAGAATCTGCCCGCCGGAAAACACGAAATTCAGCTGTGGCACGAAGCGTCCGGTTACATCAAAGATGTCGCCACCAAGGGCGGCAAGGCCGATCGACAGGGTCGGGTCAACGTCACAATCGCGGCAAACAAAACGCTCGATATGGGCGACATCAAGGTACCCGCCAGTTTGTTGAAGCCAAGGTAACCACGTCTCGCGCCAGCCAGGAAACGCAGCGATGTTGAGAAGCCAGTTTTCGCGAAAAGTCTTGGGCCGAGCGGCGACGCTGTGCGCCTTCAGCACGCTGTCGCTTGCTGGTTGCAGTGACACTTATGATCGCGGTCCCAAGGTCAATTTGACAACGGCGGAATCCTACCGCACGGCGCTCATTGCGTCGGGCGAAGGCCAAGAAGGCAAGGCCGAGGTCGCTTCCACCGGAACCGGCTGGGCAACAATCCGCGGTCAATTCGTGTACGACGGCACGCCGCCCGAACGCACGCCTTATAACGTCACCAAAGAGCAAAACATCTGCAGCGTCAACGGCCAGATACCGCCCGAAGAAACGCTCGTCGTCGACGAATCGTCGAAAGGCATCAAGAACGTGGCGATTTTTCTGCGCGAGGCCCCGCGAGTCCATGATTCCGCACAGCCGAAAGACGACTCGATCGTCTTCGATCAAAAGCACTGCGTTTTCCTAACGCACATGCTTGGCGCCACCGTCGGCCAAACGATCGAAATCAAGAACAGCGATCCCACCGGACACAACACGAACATCATCGGGACCGGATTCAATCCCATCGTTCCGGAAGGAGCAACGGTCTCGTTCAAGGTGCAAAAGGAAGGCGCGGTGCCGTTTAGGGTCGTTTGCAGCATCCACCCCTGGATGGTCGCGCACATCCTGACGCGCGAGAACGGCTATTACGCGGTCAC
>CAZFLF010001241.1:0-2478 GCA_964519825.1 uncultured Pirellulaceae bacterium
AATCTCCTGGAATACGTTGAATTCCGGTACGGCGGCGGTTGGGGAAGCAGCGGCCTCGTCACGATTGAATCTCCTAATTTCAACTTACAACAAACCGTTGTTCGCGATTCGTACACGCACGGCATACTGGTCTCGAACAACGGTTCCGTGATCGTGACGAACAGCTTGTTGCTCAAAAACTTCCAGGCGGGTGTAGCGGCTCAGACGGGCGGCTCGGCGAGCCTGATCAACTCGACGATTGATGGAAATCAACGGGGGGCGTTGGTCACCGACCGCGGTTCGGAACTGACTGTGACTAACAGCCTGATTACGCACAACACGACGGCGGGTGTGCTCGTTTTGAACCGTGCTGCGGCGACGTTTGATCACAACCTGGCTTTCAACCCAGGTGCCGGTGAGGGGAATTACCGAGGCGTCGCGGATCCGACAGGTGAGCAAGGCAATGTGTCCGCTGATCCCAAGTACGTCGACCGCGCCACGCGCAACTATCACCTGCAGGATATCTCGCCGACGATCGATGCCGCGACGAGTTCCGGGGCGCCGCTGAACGACTTCGACTTTCGCTGGCGATTCGACTACCCAAGTGCGCCGAATACAGGCGCCGGCTCGGCGCCGTTTTACGATCTCGGGGCGTACGAATTCGGCGGCCCATTTCGGGCCGTAAAACATTCACCGGTCGGCGACGTTGCCAAATTCGTCAGCCAGGCGTTGTTCACTTTTCGAACGCCGATGGATACTTCGAGTTTTTTGCCGGCCGCGGACATCATGAGCTTTGTCGGACCAGAAGGAGCAATTCCCATCTCTGGGTTCCGTTGGCGCAATCCGAGCCAGCTGGAAGTGAACTTTCCCACTCAGATGAAGTCTGGCGACTTCACGCTGGTGTTGGGGACTCAAATCCTCGACCGGGACGGTCATCCAATCGACCAGGACGGCGACGGAACTAGCGCGGAGCCGGTCGAGGACAAGTACACGGCGACCTGGACCATTGTTCCTCCGAGGATTGTCGGTCACACACCGAGTAACTTTGTGGCCGGCACGATCGATCATTTCACCTACACATTTGATCGACCGATGAACCAACAGAGTTTTTCGCTAGTTGCGGATATCGTCCAATTCACAGGGCCCAATGGACCACTCGAGGCGACCGCATTCTCCTGGGCCGACGACCGCACACTGGATGTGTCATTCGCGCCCCAGACGACTCTCGGCTTTTACGAAATGGTTCTGAGTTCGCAGATCCAAGATGGAGGTGGCAATTCACTCGACCAGGATCGCGATCGCACTACTGGCGAATCGCCGGGTGATCAATATTCCGCGACCTTCACGCTAGACGACATCCTGTTCGTCTCGGGCGCGGTCGACCAAGACACCACGTGGGGTGGAGTTGTCATCGTAGAGGACAATATCACGGTCAACGCGGGCGCCACTCTTACTGTTCAACCCGGCACCGTAATCAAACTGAACGACCTCTTGGCTTATTACATCTACGCCTACGGTGGCTCGCTGGCAGGTACTTCCGCACAGTTTGAGTTGCGTGCGTCCAAGGTTCCCTTCGGGGTGACTGCGTTTGCTCCACAGACCGGAGGGAATGCTGGAAGCGTCACCGTGGAGATCGACGGCACGCATATTTCCCGCGATTCATTGGTTCGCCTGGTGAAAGTCGGTGGCGCTGCAATCGTGTCAGGAAAAGTGATTGATGTGGAGAACTCCGTGGCTTACGCGACGTTCGACTTGCGAAGCGCCGAGCTGGGGGAATACTCGATCGAGGTCGAGAACACTTCCATCACGCAAGGTGATTCGGATTATGAGTTCACCGTGCAGACAGCTCGTTCCGAGCAGCCATTCCATGTCACAGAGGGGGGCCAGGCGAACGTTCACGTTGAGTTAATTGTCCCAGCCGTTATTCGGCGCGGCCGTTCGTTTGAGTTTGTCTTGCAATATGCTAACCGGGGAAATGTAGACGCCTCGGCTCCACTCTTCGTCATCGAAGGTCCTGCCGACTCTGAGCTCAGCGGGCCGGATAACTCCAGCGCGTCGCGAGGTTCACTGCAAGTCCTTGGGGCCAGCTCGTCAGGACCGGCTGGAATTCTACGACCGCAACAATCGGAGAGCGTCCGCTTGGTTGCGACCACACCCAACGGCCCCGATGCCAACCTGCGACTCGAGGTTGCTATCGCCGTTGCTTCGGACGATTCTGTGGACTATTCCGCTTATGTTGCCGGGCTGGGATTCGACGTCGCAGTCTCTCCGGGAGCTGAAATCGTTACGCATTTGCAACAGGAGCTGGGCGCAACGTGGCGCGAACTGCTGCCAGCACTGGCCAGACTGGCTACGGAAAATGGCGCTGCCGACGAGGATCGCCCTGTTCACTCCGTGCGCGAACTTGTGCTGGATGCGATTAGTGAAGGGTGGAATCTGGCCGGCGCTGCACCGGAGCCCCCAAACAGCGAAGGTGAGGGAGGCCAGGGGGCGCCCGCC
>CAZFLF010001242.1:0-2476 GCA_964519825.1 uncultured Pirellulaceae bacterium
GCCATGTCGTCCGCGCCGATCATGAGCGGGATGAGGAAATTGCCGAAGGCCCCCGCCAGGATCGGAATGATCACGAAGAAGACCATCACCGTGGCATGCATCGTGAACAGCGTAGTGTAGAACTCGGGCGAGATTTGTCCTCCTTCACCAGAAAACAACATCCGGCCAATCACCGGCATGTCTTTCCAAGGCCACGCCAATTGCCAGCGAATGCCCAGCGCCAATAATCCTCCGACCAAGAACCACAACAGCGTCGAGAATAGAAACTGCAAGCCGATAATCTTATGGTCTCGGGAGAACACATAGTTCGAGATAAAACGGCTGACACTTCCTCCGCGGTGTGCGTGCTCGTGACCGGCGGCGTGACCGTGCTGATCGGCTGTGACACTGCTCATTTCTCGTCTCCCGTACTCGGCGTGAACTCCGAGCGTTCTTGTTCCGTGAATTGTTGATCCAGCCAACGGTCGAATTTCTCTCGGGGCTCAAAAGTCACGCGGCCACGCATCTTGTAGTGGCCCCAACCACACAATTCCGCACACACAATGTCGTAGATTCCCGACTTGCTCGCCCGAAACCAGACAAACTGCCGCATACCCGGCACCGCGTCCTGTTTCACTCGCAGATTCGGCAAGAAGAAACTGTGCAGGACGTCCTGGCTCTTGAGCGTCATCACGATGTCTTCATTGGCAGGGAGGTGCATATCGTTCACGGTGAACAAGTCGTCGGGCGTGCCCAGTTCGCCATCCTTGCCGGCGTAACGCAGCTGCCATTCAAACTGCCGACCCGTGACTTCGACGATCGGCGGCTTCGGCTTATCGTCGTGGGTTCCCAGCTTGCCGTCGACGCCGGGCAAAGTAGGCCGCCGGAGCTTCGCGTCCGCCCAGGCATTCATCTGGTAGATGGCTATGAACAACAGGACCACCGCGGGCAGAATCGACCAGATGATCTCCAAGTTATGGCTGCCGTGAGTAAATTTCACCGGCTGTGGATTCCGGTCGGCGTCGTATTTCCACAGGAACCAAAACATCGCCGACGAGGTGGCAATAAACACGACTCCCGTCAGGTACAGGATGAACATGAACAATTGGTCGATCATGTGGCCGCCGTCGTTGATGTTTTCCGGCAGCCAATGTCCCGCTGGAAACGAGAACGCGCCGCCGCTCATCGGCCAGAGATCGAACATCGCGCAGGCAAAAGCCATGACGCCGAGAACCGGCACCATCAAGAATACACAACTCCAAAAACGTCCCACGTTTGTTCTCCGACTATTCTTTGAGCGATCCAGATTGAAACACGGGCTAACCTCCAGTGGTGACGAGGTCTCTTGTTCGAGCGTTCACGGTAAAACTACAGGCGTGTGCGATCCAGGGTCTGTTCCGGCATCGCCGGCTTACTGACCGACTCGTTGGGTAGGCTGCGGACATAGTCGACGAGGCACCAGATATCAGCGCTGGTCAGGGCTTTGATTTCCGGACCGGCGTCATCGGCCTTGAACGGGACAGCTGGCATGGGTACGCCGTCAATGCCATTCTTCAACCGCCAATACAGATCGATGGGGCGGCGCCCACCGCGATAGACGCCGAGCCGCAGATTCCGTGGACGGATATTGCGCGGCGGTAAAGCGCCGGCGTCGAGGAACGCCGCGACCGCGGCGGAATTCGCCGGCTCCAGTTCCTTGGTCCATTCGTCATAGTCCGTGACTTGCCCATCGCCCAACGCCGATTCGCCGTGGCATTTGGAACAGGAAAACGCTCCGTAGAATAGTTCCTTGCCGCGGGCAATGGATTGATTCAAATCCCGTTTCGGGTCGGCCGGCGGAATCTCGACCGACTGGGTTTCGGCATCCACCCATTTCTGAACAACTTCGGCGGCGAACGATTTCAGCACGTTGACCTGTTCGGCCTTCTTCTCCGCCTCCGTCGCGCTGCTTCCAAGCGTGAACATCGGGTCTTTAGGACCGAGTTCCTTCGCCACATATTCGATCAACAGGCGTTCGACCTCGCCGCGAATGCTTAGATACCGCACATAATGCAACAGTGCGTCGATTTCGTTCTCGGGGAGTACCTTGAACGAAGGCATCGCAGTTCCCGGGATCCCGTTGAACACAACGGTTCGCAAGTCTTCGTGGGTCGGACGAATTCCCGTCGGAGTCGACTTGAACTTGAAGGTGCCCCGTCGGTAGTCGCGCGGGTACGGGTTCAGGAACGCCGCCGTCGGGCCGGCGCCATCGCCAGTTACCCCGTGGCAATGCGCACAATGTTCGCGATACAAACCCAGACCTCGTCCGGTTTCGTCACTGGCCACCGGCCCGGCGCTGACTTTGAGCTTCTTGATGTCCAGCACGGAGCTGATGTCCAAGTCGCCAAGTGATGGAACTTGTGGATCGTCCGGCGTTCCGAACATCCCCGTCAGCACCGTGGCGATCTCCTCGCGACGTTGGATCGGTATTTCTGACCTGGCGTCCCGTTCCTGTTTC
>CAZFLF010001243.1:0-2471 GCA_964519825.1 uncultured Pirellulaceae bacterium
GTCGACTCGTCAGGACTGGCGAGTTCGGCATCGAGCTGAATGTTACGGACTGTCCAATCAAACAACCGATAGGCCGTGCCGAGTTGCTCCGCGGCTAACTCTCCCAACTGGGGCTTGCGACTTTCGAGCCATTTGGCGAAGAGCGGGTCCAGCGGCTGCTTCGAGACCCACTGCGCCAACTGCCGCATCCACACCGACTCTTGGATGGCGCGAACATCTTCATTGGTAAAGCGCTGCCTCGGGAGTTCGTCCAGGACACCTCGTTCACGTACGGATCGCGGCAAGCGGCTGGCCATTTCGTCCGGTCGCCAATTCAAGTCGACTTTTTGCGAGTCCAGCCAGCGATTCAATTGATAGGCGGCCTTGGCCTGGGCCGACTGTTCGTCGAACTCGTCGATCCTCTCCAGGAATTCCAGCGCTATGATTAGGTGATCCTCCGCCGGCCGCGAGCCTCCGCGCACGCGGTTCTGCCGCGAGACCGTCGACGCTTCCTGACAGCCAGTCGACACGAACAGCCCGCAAGCAACGGCAATGGAACAGAAGCGACAGCGCCAGAGCGCCAGCGCGGGGGGTTTGACAGATCTCAAGAGAGCTTCTCCACAGTTTCTCGAAGTCGCAGGAGCCGTTCCAGCAGGGCTGGGAATTCCGCCAGTGGAATCATATTCGGACCGTCGCTCGGAGATTTATCGGGATCGGGGTGTGTTTCAAAGAATAAACCGTCGACGCCAATCGCTGTAGCCGCCCTGGCCAACGGCTCGATCATCGCGCGATTGCCCCCTGTCGCGGTTCCCAGCCCACCCGGTTCCTGCACGCTGTGGGTGGCATCAAAAATGACCGGCACTCCCAGTTGCTGCATCATCGGGATCGACCGCATGTCGTTGACCAGGCGACCGTAACCAAAGAACGTCCCGCGTTCGCTGAGCAACACGTTGTGACAACCGGCGGAATTGAGCTTGGCAACCACGTGCCGCATGTCCCACGGGGCCATGAACTGCCCTTTCTTGACGTTGACCGCGCGGCCAGTCTGAGCGGCGGCGACGAGGAGATCCGTTTGCCGAGCTAGGAAAGCCGGAATTTGCAACAGCTCACACACCGCGGCGGCATCGGCTGCCTGATGCGACTCGTGAATGTCGGTCGTCACCGGCAATCCCGTCTCGTCCCGAACGTGCAACAAAATCCGCAATCCTTCGTCGATTCCGATGCCTCGAAAGGCGTCACCGGCGGTGCGATTCGCCTTGTCAAAGGAAGCCTTAAAAACCAACTGCACGGGCCAGTTCGTCGTAATCCGTTTCAATTCTTTGGCGATCGACAAGGTTAACGATTCAGTTTCCACGACGCAGGGACCAGCGATCAGCAACAACGGCTGGCCGGGTCCGCAGCGGTAACTGCCGATTTGGGCGATCTGTTCGGTCACGAGTCTAGGTTCCCTGTGCGTCTGTGAGCGACTTCGTCGCAATATATATCGCCCCTGGTGATGGGTAAGGCACTTTTTTCCACTGTCCGAAAGAAATGCCTTGACCTTCCCGCAGGGCATAACGGCTGTCCGCGACACGAGTAATTACGGCATCCGGCATGATTCGGTTTGCTCCGCGGTACGATCCGTGACCGACCGTGCAACAGTGTTGCGAAACAGCGCCGCGGAAAAGTACAGCCTGCCGCAAACCGCCGAGGAGATTACGGAGGCTCGACGCAGAACCATCGCATACGCTCGTTCGGACGCGGAAAAACCGTGAATGGTGACAAGCGGCACGCCGGATGCTTTAGCCCCGCTTACGACAGCCCCGAATACCGCAGCCCCGCAAAACGCAGGACGGCGGTGATTCCTTGTGCGTCCTGATTCGCAGTGAATGCCTGACTGCTGAGAGACAAGATTTCTGAGCTTGCGAGTTCCCGCGGTTTTCCCTCGAGCGGTCTGATTTGGCACATCACACGTCCCAATCCGGGTCGTGGCGTGCTCATTTCAACGATCGTCGTTAACGAAACTGGCCCGCGGGGCCTCTGGTGACGTCGGCGGGATGGTTGCCTTGCCCCTGGCCATTCTGTTTGCCAACTAGTACTTGGCACACCAGAGGCCCCCTTTTTTTGGGCCAGCGTTTCTCCGTTACATTCTCGCTTCGAACTCGAAAATGCCCTCCATTCGGACAGCCGTTTCGTGCGAATTCCACTCTAGTTCCCACGCGGATTGGTTTCTACCGCCCAGCCAACCTTCTGGAATTTATTTTCCTCGGCTATTAAGTTCCTAGTCTTGAGGCGGAAGGCGGAAGGGAAATCCGTGACCAATTTGATACGTTAAGAGCGAGATTCCGGTTCGTGGTCTGAAATTCCCCAGTGCACGGCACAGGGTTCCAAAAGCCGAGTACTTCCTATGACTCATCGTATTTTTTGGCTGTCGCTAGTCTGGCTGATTGGATTTCAACTCACTCGGGAAAACGCGGCTGGCTCAGGTCATGAACTTTCGACCAAGCCCAACT
>CAZFLF010001244.1:0-2470 GCA_964519825.1 uncultured Pirellulaceae bacterium
TCGCGACCCTGGGCTGATATGTGTAACGCCTTCGGCGTAAAAGCGATTTGACTCGGGACCAGACTCACCGGAACTTGGAACTAATGAATGTTGGTCGGTTTTAGTGTAGATCAGCGAAGATTAGCGTTCTTGTTCGTTGTTCAACTCGCATCAATTTCGGTCAGAGCAAAGCCGCGATTGTCTCAGCGTCTCCTTACTTGTATCGTCATCGAGCAATTGACTCAACACACACGAAAAAAACAGCTTCGCTGATAACCCACGTATGACCGATTTGCTTCGACAAGAGATTGCTGCCAGCGCAACCACGATCGTGGTCAAAGTCGGCACTCGCGTTCTCACGCACCCCGATGGCACGCTTAACGACGATCGCATCGCACAACTAGCCGAGGAGCTGAGTGCGATCCAATCCGGCGGTCGGCACCCGGTGCTGGTCAGTTCCGGGGCCGTCGGAGCGGGAATGAGCCAACTTGGACTGAAACGGCGACCGACCGATTTGGCACATTTGCAAGCCGTCGCGGCCGTCGGTCAGACCAAGCTGATCGAGGCCTACGATCGGACATTTCGCCGGCATGGTCGCCACGCGGCTCAAGTTCTGCTGACCGCCGATGACCTGCAAGATCGCCAGCGTTATTTGAATGTACGCAACACGCTGCTGACGCTGCTGGAATTCGGCGCGATTCCGGTCATCAACGAAAACGACACGGTGGCGGTCGACGAGTTGATGACGACGTTTGGCGACAATGATCGTCTGGCGGCGATGGTGACGAACTTACTCTGCGCGCCGTTGCTTGTGATCTTGTCGGATGTCGCCGGTCTATATGATGGTGATCCCGCCCTGCCAACTTCCCGGCTGCTGACGTCCGTCGCAAAGCTTGACGACGCGGTTGAAGGCTTCGTGCGAGACAAATTGACCGGATTGAGCAAAGGAGGCATGGCGAGCAAACTGCAGGCGGCTCGGATGGTTACCTCTGCCGGCGAATCGGTGATTATCGCGAGTGGCCGCGATCCCCAAATCCTGGGCCGAATACTGGCTGGCGAGACGGTCGGGACCCTGTTTCAGTCGCAGGGCAAATCGATTAGCCCCAAGAAGCGCTGGATCGGCTTTTCCGCACATCGACCCCGCGGTCGAATCACGCTCGACGCGGGGGCCTGCCGGGCGATTGTCGAACAGGGGCGCAGCTTGCTGGCGATTGGAGTCACGGCGATCGAAGGGACCTTCGACAAAGGCGATGTCGTCGCGGTGACGGGGCCAGACGGCAAGGAATTAGCCCGCGGTTTGACAAACTATGGAGCCGAGGATCTGGCGAAAATCAAAGGAGTCAAGTCGGATCGCATCCCGGACATACTCGGTCATTGTCCGTATGAAGAAGTCATTCACCGCGACAATCTGGTGATCCTCTGAAGCGACGACAGGAAATTGATGGACAGGAATATAGTGCAAATCAGTACGTGACGACTTCGCCCGATTTCAACCAGCCTTCCGGGCCGGCGGGCAGACGCACCAGAAGCCAATCTCCACGCTGCTCCACAACGGTGAATTCGGTCCCTTCGGGCAAGGCAGCAGTGAGCGCGGGTTCATAACTGTCGGCATTTCCTTTGCGAGCGATCACTTCCCGAGTCGCCACGACGCCATGTCGCACTTGTTCGAAGCGATACCAGTCGTACATCGCCGAACACCCGACGATGAACGTGATCGCCAGACATCCGATCGCGGCCCGCCGCCACAATGCTGAAGTCAAAAACAGACCGGCCACTCCTAACGTCAAGGTCACCGCCGCACCAATGCTACTCAATTGGAATTTGCCCGGATAACTCAGCCAATCCTGCCAAAAAAAGACGTATTCAACTAATGGTCGAGGCGCGCGCGGCGTTTCGCTTCCCAGCGCGAATTGAAGATTGGCCTCAAGCCGCGGGTCGCGCGGCCGATAGCGTTTCGCTTGACGATAACAAGCGATCGCGCGACCCCGCTGACTACCGCGCATGTACGCGTTGCCTTGGTCGTAATAGACCGCTCCCGATTCCAACCCCTGGTCGACAATCTTCTGAAATAGCGACGCGGCCAGTAAGTAATCCGTAGGTGTTTTCGCCGCGTCGAATGCCTGCTGTGCCTGCTGAAAGGCGGCAGCAGCTGCCGGATCGAGCGATTTCGCGCAGCCAGCGAAGGAGATCAGCAACCAGGCGCCTAGGACGAAACGCATCAGACGGCGAGCTTTCTTTGTCGAAGTTCGCGAATCAGGTCCGACAGTAATTGGTCCGCCGAGTGGACTTGTTCATCCAATCGATGAGCGCCATCGCCGTATCGCGCCGCGTCGAACTCGTCGAGCAGCCGCTGACAACGAGCGATGAGCTCGTCCCCGACACCGATCGATGCGAGTTCCCGAGCGATATCACGCGAGGTAAGTCCCGACTCCGTGCTGCCGACTGCGTCAGCCACCAACCGGATGATCGCGGCACTCAGCGTTTCAATGGT
>CAZFLF010001245.1:0-2465 GCA_964519825.1 uncultured Pirellulaceae bacterium
GCCCAAGCACTCAACCGCCGTCGCCTCATCCGCCTCGAGGACGAACTCTAGTAAAGTCGCGACCTGCTCGACATCAAAAGATTGCGCTGGCGAGTCCGCGCAAAACGCCACCATCAGCAGACTCAAATTAAAAACCCAACTCGTCATGCCCATTACTTCTTTTTCGCCGCCAGCATCCGTTCCGTCGCCCGGGGCAAGATAGCTTTCAAATTTGGGGACTTGCTCAAGTCGTGTTTCTTGATTTCCGCCAAGAATTCGCTGCTTTGCCCTTCTAACAGCGGGTGCAGATTCTGCCACACGATATGCGGAATCAGTTTGTCGTCTCCGCTATGGGCGAGCACATCGATCAGTAGCGGCAGCGGTTGGACTCCCTCTAATTTCCTGGCTGCGATTGCGACCTGCAGTTTCACATCTGGCTTTTCGTCGCGCGAAAGTGACACAATCTTGGCCCGCAGACTGTCGTCCACGCGACCGAAGTTTCCGGCCGCTCGGACGCCCCACGCACGCAGGCTGGGATCAGCGTTTCCCAGGAGTTTGCCATGGAATTCCGAGCGCAGGCTGCCGGTGCCGACGAGCGACCACAACGCATGCATCCGTGTCTTGTGAGGAGCCTTGGCATCCAGCACAAGGGATTCCAACTTTCCTCGCGTCGCAGCGTCATTGCGCTCGATGAGAAGCCGCTGGGCGAGGTCACGGTAGAAAACATTCGGGCTGTGCAACCGCGCCAGTAACTGGTCATCGGATTCCTCAGTCAAATTGAAACGCGGCACCCGTGGTGTGTCCTGGTAGCTAACTCGGTACAAGCGGCCGTGACCGCGATCAATCCCCTTGGGATCGGCATTCGCGTCCTGATAACAGTGATATCGGTCGTACCAATCGAGGATGTACAAGCAGCCGTCCGGCCCGGTCTTCTGCACAACTGGCATGAACCACACGTCGTTCGCGGTCAAGAAATCGGGAGCGGATTCGGCCGCATAGGTCGATCCGTCGCGCCGGAGCGAATCGACATTGATGCAACCGCCGTGAATGTTCCCCATGTACAAGCGATCGCGATACTCGGGTGGATAGGCCTCGCTGTCGAAATAATGAATCCCGCAGTACGCAGCCAGTTGATGCTTGTGCTTGACGATGGACCCGATGTGCCACGTGAACGGCGGATAGGGGCCCCCTTGCCGCAGGTAATAGCCGCTCTCCGTGAGGTGCCATAAGTGATCGATGACGCAGGCACTCAAAAAGGCACTCCCTTCCGGGTCCCAGGCCACGCCCCACGGATTACTCGTCCCCTCAGCAAAGACTTCGAAGTCGCGAGTTCGCGGATTGATGCGAAACAGCGCGCAGGTGAAATCGTATTTGCGACCACGATGTTCCACGTGGCTGGGGTTGAACACGCCATTCAAGCCGTACAGATAGCCGTCCGGTCCCCAGGTCAATGAATTCGGCAACTCATGAGTGTCGGAACGTCCGAAACCGGTCACCACGACTTCTTGCTTGTCCGCTTTGTCGTCGCCGTCGGTGTCCTGCATGAAGAGGATGTCGGGCGAATTGGCGACCCACACTCCGCCATGCCCCACTGCGATCCCCGATGGGATATTGAGCCCTTCGGCAAAGACCGTGAACTTGTCCGCCTGGCCGTCGCCGTCGGTATCTTCCAGTATCTTCACTCGGTCACGGCCGGGTCCCGGTTCGCGCCGCGGATACTCGAAGCTTTCCGTAATCCAAACTCGACCCCGCTCGTCAAACGTCATCGCGACAGGATTCACGATGTTCGGTTCGCTCGCCACCAATTCCACCGTGAAGCCGTCCGGGACCGTCATTCGCTTGATCGCCTCCGCCGGAGACAGCGGCGGACCTGGGGGCTTGGTTTGCGTGCGCGGAATGAACGGCTCGGCAGCCAGACAGCTTGTCGAAACCAACACGAGCAGGAGTAACGTCCAACATCGAAACTGCATAGCGAGGGCTCCGCGCAATGATTCCGGACGACCAGCCACCAGGCCGGCACACCTAAGTTGCATGATTATGCAAAGGCCGGATGTGCGTCGCAATGAGCGGAGATTGCCTGCGCGCGAAAGCGGATCACGCAGCCCTGCGTATCGACCTCGCGTGTGGCAGGCGGGCCGCCATGTGCTCGACCACATGCGCGACAACTTCGTCCATCGTGAGAGAATACAGTTTGGCCAATGAATCATGGCGCAGTTGGCGTTGGCGAATCACTTGCTCGACGGCCTGCTGGACCAGCAGAGCGCCTCGAGCGCGAATATAGCCGCGCCGTTCATGCAGCGACATGTGCCACACCTGGTCGCTTAGTCGTTCCCAGACCTTGACCCAATGAGAGAGTGCGATTTGTTGCGCCAAATCTTCCGAACGCACCTTCCCTCGCCACGACGCAGTGATCCTCTGAAACAAAGACATGACTCATCCTTTCGTCCAAGTTCGCCTGCACGTCCGTGCCCGACCTAGGTCCCACC
>CAZFLF010001246.1:0-2463 GCA_964519825.1 uncultured Pirellulaceae bacterium
TGCACACCATGTACGTGGACAAGCCGATGCGCGGTCACGGACTGATGCAGGCGATCGCCCGCGTGAACCGAGTGTTTCGCGACAAGCCAGGCGGGTTGGTGGTCGATTACCTTGGACTGGCCGATCAGTTGAAGCAAGCCCTGGCGACCTACACCGAAAGCGGCGGGCAAGGCGCCCCCAGCATCGACACGGCTCAGGCTGTCGCCGTGATGTTGGAGAAGTACGAAAACTGTTGCGACCTAATGCACGGCTTCGACTGGTCGAAGTGGACGACGGGCACTTCGGCGGAACGGCTCGGCTTGCTGCCTGCGGCTCAAGAGCACGTTTTGGCACAAGATGAAGGCAAGGCCTGGTTCACCAAGTCCGTGACCGACGTGTCGCGAGCGTTCGCCCTGTGTGCCGCGCACGACGAGGCGATTCGCATTCGCGACGACATCGCGTTTTTCCAGGCCGTGCGAGCGGCACTTGTGAAGCCATCGGGTGAACAGAAGACACAAGAAAACCTCGATGCCGCTATTCGGCAACTGGTCTCCAAGGCCGTCACCGCTGGGGACGAGATCATCGACGTGTTCAGCGCCGCCGGGATCAAGCGGCCGGACATCTCGATTCTGTCCGATCAGTTCCTGGCCGAAGTTCGGGGCCTGAAACACAAAAACGTCGCGGCCGAATTGCTTGAAAAGTTGCTGAAAGACGAAATCCGGGCTCGCGGACGGCGGAACGTTGTCCAGTCGCGGGTGTTCAGCGCGATGCTGCAAAAGACACTCACCGCATACCACAACCGAGCCATCGCCACCCAGGAGATCATCGACGAGCTGATTCGTCTGGCTAAGGAAATGCGAGAGGCCAACAAGCGCGGCGAGGAACTTGGCCTGAACGACGACGAAATCTGTTTCTACGACGCGCTCGCCATGAACGAAAGCGCCGTGCAAGCGATGGGCAACGACGAATTGAAAGTCATCGCCGCAGAACTGGTCACCAGCGTCCGAAAGAGTGTCACTATTGACTGGACCGTTCGCGAATCCGCGCGAGCCAAAATCCGCGTGATGGTTCGCCGGATTCTAAAAAAACACGGCTACCCACCCGATTTGCAAGACGAAGCCACTAAGCTTGTCTTGGAACAAGCGGAGGTCTTGTGTAGCGCTTGGGCGGAGTAACGCGTCTGTTCAATACCGCTCCGAATTGCCAAGCGTCTTGCGAACGTTATTACGAGCACCCAGACCTTGAATTTGAAATTGGCGGGCCCGGTTCAACGTCGCCAAGAGCACATCCGCAAAAAAAGTTAGCCAGGCGTCAATGAGACGCGTGCGCCGAGATGCCGGCGGTTGGAAGATCAACTTCGATCAGGCGTTTGGGGTAGGTCGGATTGCTCACGTCGATCTCTTCCGTCCCCGTGGTGACCGCTTGCCATTCTTGGTGGGTCGTACATCATCCGGCTACATTCCCGAAGGAAATACAGCTCGACACAATGACCGACATAATCGGCAAAACCCCAATTTGCGGACAGTAATGGTGTGCTATTATTGAATGGGCAATTCCTCACCGCGCCGGCAGTGCTCTTACCCAGTTGCTGGTCGCGTTTTTTTGACTGCACTCGAAACAATTTGGTTTCCAGTCAGGACTCCCGACGATGAGTGCGAAACGACGGCGGGCATTTACGTTGGTGGAAGTATTGATTGTCGTCGTGATCATGGCGGTTTTAGCGGCGGTCGTGATTCCGCAGTTCAGTTCCTCAACCGATGATGCGAAGAAGAGTGCCGGCGAATGCAACCTCAACACAATGCGATCGCTGATTCAGATTTATAAAGCCCAGCACAATAGTCTTTGCCCCTTGTACGACGCCACGGCTAAATCGCTGACCGTCTTGCTCAGCAGGACTAGAGTCGATGGGACGATCGACGCTGCGGCGGGAACGTGTGGGCCCTACCTGGTTGAATTCCCCAAGAATCCGTACACCGGCGTACGGGAAGTAAAGGTCATCACTAGTGACCCGGCTACGAGTACAGACGTAACCGCGGGCAATGCGGGGGGATGGCTGTACAATGCCATGACGGGTAATGTCTGGTTAGACTCAGATCCGGGTTACACTGACTAGCTCATTTTGCCATTTCGGCGACAAAGAAGATCAGCCCGGCGATTACGCCTGGTATGTCGGAAACTAGGGCGAAGTCGCCGGTGGTAAGCCGCGCACAAACGCTTCGATTTCCGCGAAATACTCGGCGCGGTTCCAGGCCAGGATCGAGTTGTGGTCGCCGCGCACAAAACGGACCAGTCGCTTGTGCGAACTGCCTGCCCAGACGTGGTTCCGTTCGGCATGGGAGATGTCGATCAAGCCGTCGTTCTCGGTGTGCAGCACTAGCAGCGGACCGTAGTAGCCGGACAACTTCTGCTGATGATTGAAATATCGCTCGACTTCGGCCAGGACGACTTTCTCCTCCACTCGCGCCGCAGCCAGATCGGCGTAGG
>CAZFLF010001247.1:0-2458 GCA_964519825.1 uncultured Pirellulaceae bacterium
GCACTCAGAAAATCCTCTTCCCGACCGACTTTTCCGGAGCCAGCTATGCAGCGTTAGACACCGCCGTTTCCCTGGCGCGTGACCGTAATGCAACACTCTTGATTGCCCATTGCGCGGAAGAACAATTCGCCTACCCCGGCGAAGTTGGTATCGGCGTGACCGTGCCCAGTGATGTCGAAAGACAAGGCATGCTATGTCGTGTCCAAGACAAGGTACACGGTGTGTCCTGTGAAACGAAATTGGTCCGTGGAGCTCCGTGGCAAGGGATCGTGGGACTGGCCGAAAAGGAAGACGTAAGCCTGATCGTTATGGGAACGCACGGCCGAACCGGACTTTTGCGGGTGCTCATGGGCAGTGTCGCGGAAGCTGTTGTGCGCCACGCTCATTGCCCCGTGCTGACCATCCGTCAACCCGAACGATCCCCGGCTAAGACGTCCTGAACCTCGGATCTCAATACCGCTACAATATTACGCATGTTCACAAGTCACTCTGACTTTTGGAATCACCCATGCTTCGCTGGGACATGTCCACCAACGACTTCTCGTTCAGGCTGCCGTCGGAGCGATGAATCCACCCGACTCCCACGTGATCGCCCGCCTTCCATTTCGCGACCGCGCTTCCCAGCTTATCAATTCGCCCCACGACTTCATGACCCAACACAACCGGTAGGTTCGGCGGAGCGGTTCTCCCTTCGATCTCGTCTAGTTCCGTGTGGCAGACTCCGCAAACGGCAACCTCGATTCGCACTTCACCGGATTCCGGTTCGGGGACCGGAAGATCGACGAGTTCGAGAGGTGAATCCGTTTCACGGAGTGAAACAATTCGCGACAAGACCATAGCGCGCATCGGAAATCCCCTGGAGACTGCCTCCGCGCAGCAATGCCACGTGTTCTTACACGGTCTCAGCAAACGCCTCATCGGCGACGGCGTGCGGCGTCTCGGTTTGCGGCAACCCTCCAACTAACGCGAATTCACGCGCCCAAAGCATTAGACGGTCGTCCAGGCAAAGTAACCCCGAGAGTTTACCTTCATGGTCGACAACAGGCAGACGTCGGAAATCTCCGTTGCGCATGACCGATAGGGCCGACTCGACCTCGGCGCCTTCGTAGATTGTCGTCGGATGCCTTGTCATGACCTGATCAACGTGCGTTTTGTCGGGATCCAGACGCTTCGCTAGGACTCGTTCGACCAAGTCTCGGTCCGTGAGGATTCCAACCGGCTCGCGGGCCTCATTGAGCACCACGAGGGCGCCGACACCACGCTGATACATGCGTTCGGCGGCCAGCCAAATACTCTCGTCGGCATGTGCCAAATCGACGTTTCGGACACAAATATGACCGACAGACATGATATTTCTCCTTATGGGGCTAGATCGACAATCGACAGGCTTTCAAATATCACATTTTGTTTCGCGAGGAATTCGGCGACGTTCATGATCGATCTCCTTTCGCTTCCAACAGCCGTGGACCAACTGCGGGCTGAGTGCTCCGCAGTTGGTCTCTGCAGCAATCACGCGCTATCGCGGGTCGTTGCGCCGTGGATCCGACTTCGGAAGCATCCAAGTCGGCTTGGTTCCGACACGGTTTCCGGTGTACGGCGCAACGGTTCCTTCCATTCCCGGCTCGTAGGAATAGCGGCGATAGCCGTCGCTTTCCACGGTGGTCGTTCCGGTAGTCGGGCTACCGCGTAGCCGCCAAAATAGTCTTTGCAGCGGGCCGGCCTCGGCAGAGCTTGGGATCAGCCAGCCACCCAGCAACGTTACGGCCAGCGTCACAGACAATAGGCGTTTCATGGTCGCGCTCCTTGAAAAAGGTTTGAATTTCGCCGACACATGGTCGTCATCTGCGACACGTGCCATCGTTCGCTCGTCCGATCGTGTGTCTTCTGTCCCTCCGTAAAAGCAACGACTGTTCCGAAGCTGCGGCAATCGAATTTTTTACCTGCGAATGTTCCAGAAAGGGAAGGCAACCGAACGGAAGTAAATGCCACAACGCTCAATCAACGACTCACACGCGCAATCATAAGTGCCAATAACCCAAGGGATTCCTGCGATTGCATTTGAATCGTTGTGATTGCAAGTTCGGAAAAGGGACTATGCAGGAATTCATTGCGAAAGCAGTACGAATCTTGATTACGAACAACGTGCCGCCCATGCCTCCGCTGGCTTTGTGCTCATTACCGCACGCTTCTGTCTCGCGCGCGCGGAAGTGCACACCGAGGCCCAATACCAGCCAGTTTCATCACGACCCCAAATGCTTCACACAAATCGAGGTCCTCTTAGCACCACTTAGCTAGGCTGTGCAATCCGGCAAGTTGCAGACCGCGGCTCCGCCAAGCACCTAGCAATGCTCGCCTGGGTTCGGTCCTTCCTCCACAAATGTGATTTCAATCTGCTCGATCGAACGGGTGGATTGCTCGAACGATTAGCACGTACTGCTAGAAAGTCGTGCGTTTCCTG
>CAZFLF010001248.1:0-2454 GCA_964519825.1 uncultured Pirellulaceae bacterium
TCGCCCTCCCGCTGCTCGATCCAACTTTTAAAAGCCGAAGGCTGCGACGAGGTCCTCCCAATTCTTGTGGAACATGTTCCAGACCCAAGGGTGTCGCGGACCGGTGACGGAGGCCGTTCCGTTCATTCCGGGGCGCAGTAATTGATCGAGGTTTGCGGCGCAGAACTCTCCGACAAAGACGTGGTCTGTCTCCCATTTCTCGGAGCGCGGGTGAAGTTTTTCCAAAGTCCCACACCACTTGCGGTCTCGGTAGGCATCGAGCTGTACAACGACTTGGTGGCCGGGCGCAACGTGAGTGTAGTCTCGCTCTGGAATAGCAATTTCGAAAACCATTGCGTCGAGCGGCGCAATTTCAAAAAGCTTCTGCCCCATGCTTACAGGCATACCCTCGGCACGTTTTTGATCCCCTTGAAGCACCATCCCACGGATCGGGCTCTTGATCTCCAAATCGACGTTGCGGTCTCGAAGCAGGTGTAGCCGGAGGTCCAAACGGGCGATTTCCAGTTCTGCCATTCGGGCAGCGCCCAATTCATGTCGAGCAATCGCGCTATTCCATTTGACCTCGGCCCGCTTTCGTTCGACGTCCAGCCCCACGGTTTCCAGGCGGATTTCGCGCCCGTCCATGCGAGCCAGTACTTCGTCTGCAGCGACAATGTCCCCCGGTTCTACCAGGCTCTTTTCCAGCGTCCCCGCAAAAGGAGCGCAGATTGAACGACGAACCACCGGCTCGACGCGACTCTTAGCCAGAATGCGATACGGTACCGGAATGAGGCCGGCGACGAGCACAGCGCTCAACACTGCACCAAACGTCAACAATCGCCAGCGACGGTGCTTCGCGCAGGTTTTCGTCGCCCATCGCGAAAATCGATTTCGCTCGGCACGGCGGTGCAAGTCCAGGCATGCGGCGACGTGCGGGCTGCACGCTTCGACTAGATTCCGAACCGGATGCAGGTCGGAACCGTCTCCCCTGCCAAGAAACAACCAGACTCCCACAAGAGTGCCGGTGCTGAGTTTTAGGGAGCTGCTGATGATCCAGTCGGCTTTGGAGTGGGACAGAAGTTGCCGGTGCAGCAACATTCCGGAACTGCAGCCGTCTTCGGTCAGTGGATAGACGTTGACCCGTCCCGACAGCGCCGCCTCTGCCAATGCAGCTTCGAACAGCCTCCTCGTTTCAGTGTCTCGATCAGCTCCTAGCCGCCCGGAAACGGTCAGCACTGAAAACTGTAGATCGTTCTTTCCACAGATTGCCAGCCCGACCTGCTGGCAGGCGAATAAACTCTGCAGCTGGTTAGCGATCGTAAGACAAGCACCCTGCAACCGCTCACAGATTTCCGCTTGGGTGAGGATTTCCAATAGTGCCGCAGTCGTTCGAGTCTCCCACTCTGAACGCTCCAGACGATTGGACAACTCGTCAGGCGGGACCGGTTGGAGAGCAGGAAAGCCTCCGTAGACCGCGAACACCTGTTCCGGCAGTGGCTGCAAAGGATAAGTCGGGCTCGTCATAGCCGTTCTGCAATGCTTATTCGACTGGCCCGCTAGCGCGGTAGTGTGCCAGATCCGTTGGCCACCACCGGTTGCGTGGCCATAGGTAGGGCCATGGAGCAGGACATGCCGCTGCGATAAATGCCGCGCGCATTATCGAGGAGCACCTTGACTTGCACACTTTTGCTCTCGGGATTGATCACCGGGCTGACGAATTCGATCGACCCTTCGGCCCGTGCCACGCCGTCGGCAAATATCAACTCGACCTTCTGATTCGACGACAGCTTTTCACTAGCGGCCGCAGCCACGGCAAAGAAAGCACGCAGCCGGTCACACTGAACAACCGTGATCACGTTTGGATCAGTGGATGCAACATATTCCGCGACTTCCTTGTGGATCTCCGTAACGACTCCGTGTATCGGCGAACGAATGTGGCGTCGTTCAATTTGTGCTTCGATGCGAGCGTGCTCGTGGGTCTTGATCAGGCGATCTTCCTTCGCGATTACCTGCTCCGCCGCAGCGATCTGGACCTCTTTCTCAGCAGTCGCGATTTCTTCAGGATTTGCGTGCCCGTCAGCCAACAGCTCACGAAGTCGCACCAATCGATTCTGCTTCAGCTCCAGTCTTGCGGTCGCCGCCTGTATCCCTCCTTGCGCCTGCTTACTTGCTTCGGCGACTTTGCGAGTAGCCACTAGAACTTCGAGATCCAGAGTCGCCAGTAATTGTCCCTGATTGACCACGTCTCCTTCGCGAACATGCAGGGCTGTAATAACTCCCGGTTCAGCCGCTGCCACATCGATATGACGGTACGGTTCGGTGAAACCTTCGACGGTCGAGGACTCAGCGAATACTTGGCCCGTGGCAACCAAGGAAATGACGATGACCAGCGCCGCGATCGATCCGTTGGTCCTTCGAGGAGTCTTCAGGGTGGCGAATAATCTCTGCGGCATACGACCTTCCAGATAATAGAAG
>CAZFLF010001249.1:0-2454 GCA_964519825.1 uncultured Pirellulaceae bacterium
GCGCGGCTGGATCGGCGTCAATCACGAACGGGCCGTAGCTGGGGCCGAGGAACGCTGGTCCCCCGCTGTTCATGAAGTTCGGGAGCGAAATATACGGCGGCAGGGCGCGTGTCTGGCCCAAGCGGGCCACCATTGAACCAAAACAGGGATGCTGGTTGTTATTCTGATTACCGTTGAAATCGCCCACGCCCGGCTTCTTGCCGGTCATCATGATGTGAAAGCCACGTCCGTGGTCGGAATCGTTATGCGTCATGCTCCGCACAATGGCCAGCTTGTCGGTCACTCGCGAGATGCCGGGCAGCACGTCGCCGATCTGAATTCCCGGTACGGCGGTCGAGATCGGTGTGAAGTCGCCGCGGATTTCCGCCGGAGCTTCCGGTTTCAAATCCCACATATCGTGATGCGGCATGCCCCCCAGGATAAAGATAAAGATGCAGTTGACGTCGCGGCGGGCCGATTCGGCTCGGCAGGTCGCTTGCAATCGCAGCACCTCCGCCAGACTCAACCCAGCCAGCGAGCCAACACGCAGGAAGTTCCGGCGGTTCAGTCCATCGCAGTATCGGGGGTTCATCAGTGGTTCCTAATGCACGAACAAGAAATCGTACGAGTTCAAGAGCGTCCACAAAAAATCTTCCGCCGCGGCACTCGGCGACTGTCGCGTAAACAGGTCCGCGGCCACCTGTCGCTGCCGGTCCGTAGCTGGACGACCACAAGCCGCCAAACATAACTCCGAGACAATTCGGTCCTGGGGTTCCCCCGCGTCTATCAGCCGTGCTATGCGACCGGATTTGCGAGCGATTTTTTCTTCGATTTCCGGAGCGTTCATCAGATGCAGGGCTTGCGACATCGTCGGCTCGCCCGATGTACCGCAAGCACAAGGGGACTCGCGCTGTGAGCGACCAAACGTGTCCAAGAAGTACGACGGTAGACGGTTGTCCCACAATTGGATCGCCCGCGTACCCGGCGGCAAGCCAGGAAAATGCTCCGGCGAGCCAGTGACCTCGGAGACGGCATCCAGGAGCACTTCGGCCGGCATCCGCCGCCTCAAATGGTGTGAGAAATTCTGCTCGTCGTCGTAGTTGGTCCCATTTGTCTGGCTGGCAAGCTGGTACACGCGCGAATTTAGAATGAGCCGCATCACGGATTTCAAATCGTACTTATGGGCTACGACCTGCTCGGCAAGGTAGGCCAGTAGAGGTTCATTCGTGGCGGGGTTGGTGTTGCGCAAGTCGTCTTCGGGCTCGACCAGTCCCCGGCCCAGATAGTGTTTCCACAGCCGGTTTGCGACCAGACGGGCAAACCAAGGATTTCGGGGGGACGTCAACCATTCGGCCAGCTTGACTCGTGGATCACCGTCCTGCAGATCGGCGGGCACCTCGCCACCCAGCGGACGCACCGCTACTGCGGCACCAGTCAACGGCAGGACGCTGGCCTGGTACCCGCTGTGGAAGACCATGTCTCGGTCGTCTGAAAGCTTTGTCCGCGTCAGCCCCTGAAAGAATCCCGCCAGACCAAAGAAATCCTCCTGTCCCCAACGGTCGTACGGATGATGATGGCATTGGGCGCAATCAATCCGCACACCGAGAAAGGCCTGGCTTATCCCGCGGGCGAGATCTTCCGGCGTTCGCAACGCGCGATAGAAATTGACCGCACCGTGTTTGCCCGAATTCCCGCTGGCGCAAACCAACTCGCGGACCCATTGGTCATATGGTCTGTTGCGGCGGATCTGCTCTGTCAACCAGCTGCGAAAAGCGTACGCGCCTCGGTCGCCCAACGCCTTGCGGTCCACCATCAGGACATCCGCCCATTTCAGCGTCCAGTAGTCAACCAACTCCTCTCGCTCAAGCACTCGGTCAATCAGCTGGCTGCGTTTGGCGGGATCGGTGTCAGCCAAGAACGTACGAACTTCGTCCGCCGTCGGTAGCGTGCCCAGGGCATCGACAAACAGTCGCCGCAGGAAAGTGGCATCGTCACATAAGTCGGAAGGTACCAGGCCAAGATTTCGCAGTTTTTCCCAGACCAGACGATCGACGTCGTTGTGGACGGCGATTTGCGGGTAGGGATCCGGCACAGACAGACGCGGGACCAGGAGCTGGACCGTCCCAACTTGACCCATGTAGTTCACGGTAACGGCGGCCTCGCCGGGAGTCGTGCCGATCTGGACGTGCCCGCCGCGATCAACTCGGGCAACGGTCTCGGCATTCACCGTATAGGTTGCGGCCGCCGTGACGTCGCGCTGACTGCCGTCGGAAAACACGGCGGTCACCAGAATTTGCTGATCCGCATCGGGACGCATGACGCGGTTCGCTGGCTCGAATCGCACACTGGCGATCGTGACAGCGCCGTCCTGGCTCCAGGGCATTCCCTGCCTGATCCACTCGGTCAACAACTCGTGGTCGATAGAATTCGGTTCCGTACGCTGCCCACCGCCATGCGGCACCTGCCCCACCGCTT
>CAZFLF010001250.1:0-2452 GCA_964519825.1 uncultured Pirellulaceae bacterium
TCGGCTCCAGCGCGAATCTTGCGGTTCCTTCGAATCAAGCCGGGCTGTTCCACTCCGCACCGTTTCAAGGCTCGCTCCGCGTCGAGGGGCTGCGAGTCGGTCCGGCAGCGACTGCTACGGCCGCCACTGGGGTCCGTCTGGACCATTTTCAGGGGGACGTCACGATCGTCGATTCGGCCTTTGATAACTTATTCGGTGGCGTCGAGGTCGGAGACCTGGACGGAGATTTGCTGCTGCAGAATAACGAACTGAATGTGACCGGCTCGGAAACTCAAGCGGCAGTTCACTTGTTCAACATAAACGGGCTGGCGGCAATCCTCAGCAACAGCGTCCGGGACGCGGGAAATGTCGCGTTTCATCTGGAGAATCATGGCGACCGTGAGCTGAGCTTCCTGGCGGCGGACAACACGATCATCGGCGACGAATCGTTCTTTGCCACAACCGATGTTGCGTTCGACCTCGTGTTGGCGGACGCCACGCGGACGGACGTGACCTTGTCGGCGAATCAAGTGACCAATTTGGGGGACAGCGCCGTACGGTTCACGGCGGCAGATTCCGCGGAGATCCAATTGCGGCTGTCCAGCAATCAATTTGGAAACATGCACGGCGCTCAAGTCGTCGCGTTGCAACTGAGCGGTTCGACGCGCGGCGCCCTCGAAGTCGCCAACAACGTCCTGTCGGATGCCTCCGGCAGCGGGCTGGAATTAACAGTGTCGGGCACGGCGGAACTTCGCGCCGCGATTCGTTCCAACGTGTTCTTGAGCATCGGTGACAGCGCAGACGATCGGGGCTTGAACATCGAAGTCTCGAACGCGACCGCCGACTTCGTCATCGACAACAACGATTTCGTGACGGTGGGCGGGACCGGAATAAACTTGCTGGCCGACGAAAGTGCCGCAGTGACCGTGGTCATCCGTGACAATGACCTGGTGGAAGTCATCACGCAGAATAATACCGGCAGCGCATTGGTTGTCGAGCAGGCCGTCGGAGCGCCGGCGACTATACGGTTGGACATGCTTGGCAACCGCTCGCTCTCCTCACCAGGAACTGCCTTTGATTTGCGGCGCAACGGAATCGGAGCGTTCCTGTTGGAAGGGGACGCTCCTACGGCTCAAGAGCAGATCGAGCAGACCAATGTCGGTGACTCGGTTTTGGTGGATACCGACGTGACCCTTGCGCTGCCGGGCTCGTTCGACTCCACCGAGCCGCTTCACGTGGGAGGCACAGTATGGTTGGACGTCAACGGCAATGGACTGCTGGACGAGGATGAACTGGGAGAGTCGCTGGTGCTGATCACCTTGACTGGCACGGAATCCGCGTCCGGAGCGGCGGTGGAACGGAGTACCCAAACGGATCTTACCGGCGCGTACTTATTCCCCGGTCTCCGGCCAGGGAGTTACTCGATCGAAATCATGACTCCGGAATCCCTGGCATTGGCGGAGCCGAATCTGGGGACGGACGATCAACTGGACAGCGACTTTGATCGCCAGACGCGGCTTGCAACTGTCGTTCTGGCCGCTGGGATCAACAACGATTCGACCAACGCCGGACTGTGGACTACTTGGCGCAACCCAGCTAATCCGCTGGACGTCAACAACGATGGCTTTGTCGTGCCAGGCGACGTGCTGATTATCATCAACGACATCAACGCCAACGGCGCTCGGACGTTATCGTCTCCGCCGATTCCCCCTGACGCACCGCCCCCGTATTTGGATACCAACGGCAATGGATCCGTGGATCCGCTCGATGTATTGCGCGTTATCAATTTTCTGAATCATGTCGAGGGGGAAGCGAGTTTCGGCGAAGGGGAAACCGGTTCGGTTGAGCCGACATCCGTTGTGCACTTTGCAGCCAGTCTTGAGCTGCAACTCACCGCGCGCCGCCGGAGAGTCATTGTGGGCGAAGCGTGCCGCGTTCGCTCAGCCGAGAGGGTCTTCCGGCTTTGCACAAATAACCCGGAATTCGAAATAGTTGGTCGGCTCGGTTAGTGAGCGGTACGGCGCTAGCCGCCGGTGAATTTGCGCAAGAAACCGGTGGCTAGCGCCATTCCGCTCATCCGGCTTGGTGCTTTGGAAGTCGAATCTTGGATTATTTGTGCAAAGCCGGGTCTTCCAGGCGTTCTCTGCGATCGACGCAGACCGCAACCGCGATGTCGCCGGTGACGTTGAGAGTTGTTCGGCACATGTCGAGTAAGCGATCGACCCCCAAAATGATCCCAATTCCTTCCCCAGGCACGCCGACCGACTGCATTACCAGCACCACCAAGGGTAACGATCCGCCGGGTACTCCCGCGGTTCCGACCCCCGCCAGCACCGACATCAGCACCACCGTGATCTGTTGTGTTATGGTCAAGTCGATGCCAAACACTTGGGCTAGGAACAGCACGGTCACTCCTTCATATAGCGCTGTGCCGTTCTGATTGGCGGTGGAGCCGACGGTCAGCACGAATCGG
>CAZFLF010001251.1:0-2448 GCA_964519825.1 uncultured Pirellulaceae bacterium
CCTCCCACCAGCTCCCGAAGGTGGACCCGTGGCTCCAGCCACCGAAGTTCCTGCGCCCACAACCCCTGCACCCACAACTCCGGCTCCGGCGACTCCGGCGAAAACGACTCCCGAAGGTGAGAAGAAGGGTGCGGATAGCGCGCCGAAGTCAGACGGGGCGCCACCAGCTGCGGAACCCGCGAAGACGCCTGAACCTGGGACTGCACCAGCGGGTCCCCAATCCTCTCCGAAATCCAACTAGGTCGTTTAACCGCAAGCCGCAGGCGTGCGCGTGGTTGTGTGGTGCGGCGCTCCACGCCGCAATTCACGACGCGGAGCGGCGTGCCACACTAGAAGCGCACGCCTGCGGCTTGCGGTTAAACGAACAAACATGACCGTTGAAAAGCTGACGGCGGAGCCGAAGGAACTGATTGTCCCCGCGGAATTCGCCGGTTGGCGCGTCGACGCGTATCTCGCGAAGCAATTCCCGCAGTACAGCCGTAACCTCCTCAAGAAGGTGCTCGATGCCGGCGGCGTGCAGGCCAACGGCGAGCTGGCGAAGCCCGCGTACAAAGTCCGGCTGGGAATGTGTATTCGCATCGTACTGCCGGACATGCCGCGCGAGGGTCCGCTGCCCGAAGATATTCCGCTGGACATTCTGTTCGAAGACGATGAGTTAGCGGTGATCAACAAACCCGCCAACATGGTTGTGCATCCGGCACGCGGGCATTGGTCTGGTACGCTGACCTCGGCGCTGGCGTTTCATTTCCAGCAACTCAGTACCCTCGGTGGACCAACCCGACCTGGAGTCGTGCACCGACTCGACCGCGAGACGAGTGGTGTGATTCTGATTGCTAAGAACGATCTGACGCATTTTTCGCTGACTTCGCAATTCGCCCAGCGCTCGGTAGAAAAAGAGTACTTTGCAATCGTAACGGGCACGCCCGATCGCGACCGGGATGTGATTGACGCTCCGATCGGCGTGCATCCCTATCAACGCGAGAAGATGGCCATTCGTGCAGGTCATCCGACTAGCCGTGAGGCTCGGACGTTTTACGAGGTGGTCGAGCGATTCCGTGGCTTTGCGGCGATACGAGTCCTCCCACACACGGGTCGCACCCACCAGATTCGGCTGCATTTGTGTCACATCGGCTGCCCGGTGCTATGCGACCGTATGTACGGCGGCCGGGGCCGAGTCTCGCGCGGCGATCTGTTCGGCGTGGCCGACGACAATATCTTGATTGCTCGCCATGCGCTGCATGCCCGGCGACTAAAGTTTATGCATCCTACGACGAAGCAGCCGATTGAAATCGAAGCGGCAGTCCCCGACGATATGCTGCGAGTGTTGTCGGAGCTGCGGACGCACAGGGCTAAATGACTAATGACTAAGGACCTAAGGACTAACGAATGTCCAAATCCCAATGACTAATGACCAAGAGTAAAGACAGTTACTGGGCCAATCAGCCAATCTCGGAACTGCTGAAATGACTAATGCATTAACAAATCGCCACCATCACTTGGTCATTGGTCATTGGGATTTGGTCATTCTGCGACAATTCGTATGTCTCACGACCGTGCTTTTGACGGGAACGAACATGGCAACGTGTCGTGCACAATCCGCTGGACCGGAATCTAAGACCGCACAGTCATCCGGCGACGGAATCGCGGGTCGATTTGCCATCGCCATCCACGGCGGCGCGATCAGCGACATAAGCCGGATCACTGAGAAACAGCGAGCGGCTGCGGAGGGGACGTTGACCCGGGCTCTGGAAATCGGCAAGGGGGTCCTAGAAAAAGACGGAACGAGTTTAGACGCCGTAGAGCAGGTCATCCGCTTCTTGGAAGACGACCCAACCTTCAACGCGGGACGCGGAGCGGTCTTCAACGCCGCCGGTGGTCACGAGCTGGACGCGTCGATCATGGAGGGGAAAACCAAGCGCTGCGGGGCTGTGGCCAGCTTGAAGACTGTCAAGAATCCGATTTCGCTTGCGCGGTTGGTGATGACTAAAACGCGGCACGTGCTGTTGGCAGGCGACGGCGCTGAGCAATTCGCGAGCGAAATGAAAGTGGACCGGGTCGAGAACAAATACTTTTCGACACCAGAAAAGTACGAGGAACTACAACGTGTGCGAGCCAAAGCCGCCAATCTACAACAGCACAAGGGTACTGTCGGTTGCGTTGTGCTCGACAAGCACGGCAACTTAGCGGCCGGGACCTCGACCGGCGGTTTAACGAACAAGATGTTTGGCCGAGTCGGCGATTCGCCGATAATCGGCGCGGGAACCTACGCGGATAACGCGACCTGCGCCGTGTCGTGCACTGGCACTGGCGAGGAATTTATTCGCAACGCGGTGGCGTACGACATCACGGCCCAAATGGCTTACAAGCAATCGCTGCTCGACGACGCCGTACAGAATGTGCTCACGACCAAACTAGCACGTGGGATCGGAGGCATCATCGCCGTCGATC
>CAZFLF010001252.1:0-2444 GCA_964519825.1 uncultured Pirellulaceae bacterium
GCCGCGGCGGAGGTCTTGTCCGAGGCCGCATCTCAAGACAGCCCCGATGAGCTGCTCGACGCCTTCCTCAATCGCAAGAACGGCGCGGACCAGTTAGCCGCCGCGTTGGCCAAACAATCACTCTCCGTGGATGTTGCCAAGCGGTCGCTCCGGTACATGTATTCGGTCGGTCGCAGCGACACTGCTCTCTCGGATGTTTTGAGCAAGGCGGCTGGCATCGCGGCGGATGCACCACCCCCATCCCCTGCCGAAGTCGCGCAAGTTGTGTTGGATGTCACGTCCCAGGGTAACGCCGCCCGCGGTGAAAATATCTTCCGCCGGAAGGACCTGAACTGCATGAAATGCCACAGCGTCAGCCGCGCGGGAGGCCAAGTTGGTCCGGAACTAAGCGCGGTCGGCGGGGCGTCTCCAGTCGATTACGTCGTCAATTCGATCCTCAACCCGAACCTGGCCATCAAGGAACAATACGTGACCCGAGTGTTCGTGTTGTCAACTGGCAAGGTGCTCACCGGTGTGGTCATTGACCGTGATGAGGTCCGGGTCAACATGCGCGACGCCAATGGCCAGGCGGTGACGGTTCCGATCGCCGACGTCGAAGAGGAACTCGAAGGCAAATCGTTGATGCCGCAGGGACTGACCAAGTTTCTCACCCGCGACGAACTACTTGATCTCGCCAAGTTCATATCGGAACTAGGTAAGCCTGGACAATACGCGGTGCAGCAAGCCAAGACCATCCAACGTTGGCGAGTTCTTCGCGATCCGCCCCCGGAACTGATTGAAGACGTCCCGCATCTGGAACATGTCCGTCAATACGTTCTGGGCAGTCAACCCGACGCATGGCAGTCCGCCTACGCCAAGGTCGCTGGGTACCTGCCGTTGGAGGAACTCCGGACGGGGACAACTCCCACGGTCGTGATTCTGCAGGGAGAAATCGCTGTCAAAACACCCGACCGAATCGCAATCAACGTGACCTCGACCGAAACGGTTCAGACCTGGATCGACGCGGAGGCGTTCGAGTCCGCCCGGCAGTTTGAGGTATCTCTGTCACCCGGCCGGCACACAATCACGTTGCGAGTGGAAATCTCGGATCGCGACAAGCCGGAATTGAGAGTCGAGTTCACAACTCCGGAAAACTCGACCGCTAACTACGAAGTCATCGGCGGGGCGTGATCGTGGCCGAGTCCCGGAGAGACGCGACCACTACGGCGCACACCAGCCCGGCTGTGGCTGATCGAAGATTTTCGGCGCTGCGCTGCACTGCAATTCCGCGACGGCTCGTTCCGCCGTAGCCACGGCCTCTGGACCACCGTGAGCGACGAGCTGCAAATCAAACGTGGTCGACCCTCCGGGAGGGAGCTTCACCACGCGCCCCTGTTCGCCTTCATAGCTGCGCGGATTGGGAAAGTTGGTACCCGGCTCCAATCCAGTCACATATCCATCCGCAGCCGCGGTCGTGTTTTTCCAAATCGTGAAACACGGCAGCTGTTTCGCGTTGAATCGCAGGCTGACGCCTCGTGTGGCATGTGCATTCTTTAGTAACACGTGTGTCCTGTCGTTCGCATCGCCGAGCAGTTGCAGGAAATAAACCTGTTCCGCGAACCCCGGCTGCTCGGCGGAATAACTGTCCCAGGTGCGAATCCCTTCTCCGGCGCGCGGATTACGCGGCACAATGGTCTTGGCTGGCGCAACGACCCGCGAGCCGGCGTCGAGCAACGGCTGTCCGAAGTTCACGTGATACAACATCTGCATCTCGGCGGGACTCTGTGAGAAATTGAGGATCTGATCTCGCAGGCGGAAGCCCGGCTCGCCGACTTTGGTGGTGATCGAGGTCGTCATTCGAAGTTTGAGAAAGTGCATGCGAGTCTCTTCGACCTCGCCGGTCACGGTGATCTCGCCGGATTCGCCGTCGATCGCCACTTCGACTCGGTGGGCGGGTTTATTCGCGATGCGCCCGTGCACCGGATACTTGACCCGCCCTTGCAAGTCGAATTCCGGAGCGCCATTGCTTTCTAGTCCGCATCGGACAAGCAACTCATCAAATCCGTCCAGCCAGCCCAATCCGCTCGATTCGGCAATCGGCACAAACAGCGGATGGACCGGTCCGCGGATCGGCGAACGCCAGCCGATCTCTTCGTTCCCCATCCACGCTTTCCAAATCCCCATCCCGCGTGTTGGCAGCACGTCGAAGGCGAACGATCCGTTGTCGACGTTGATCAAGGTCACTCCGGCACTCAACCCAGACTTCAGCGTGCGTTGAGTCACGGAATAGCCAACCGCACCGCCGCCAACATCCGCGGGCCGAATGGTCATGCTGTCGACGTGAGTATTTAGAGAGTGATCGATCAGGGTCCATTTTTTGACAGCCATGGCGAAATACTCCGGTTGTTCAAGCCGCACATCATATTCTGTGCTCCGCGAGTATTGAACAGAAATCGCCAGGCAAA
>CAZFLF010001253.1:0-2439 GCA_964519825.1 uncultured Pirellulaceae bacterium
GATGGCAAGGGGTTCGTCGTCACTCCCCCCCTGCCAAAAGAAATTCGCGAGAAGACTCTTGAGGCGTGGGTGTCGGTCGCCGACCTGAACCAACAAGGCGGCGGAGTTATCGGGGTACAAACCATCGATGGCAAATCATTTGATTCCATTGTGTTCGGCGAACGTGAACCAAGGCGCTGGCTAGCCGGCAGTAACTATTTCGAGCGCACACAAAGCTTTCAAGGAACGGAAGAACAGGCGGCCGCCGAACGACCGATCCACATTGCAATCGTGTACCACGCCAACGGTACGATCGTGGCATATCGCAACGGCGCTCGGTACGGGACGGAATACACGAGCAAGGGGCCAGTGACTTTCCCGGCGGACAAGGCCCAGGTTGTGATTGGCCTGCGACACGGTCCCCCGGGAGCCAACAAGTTGTTGCGCGGCGTGGTCGATCGAGCGCGGCTCTACGACCGGGCTCTGACCGATGACGAGGTGGCAGCTTCAGCCGGCACGGAGAACACATATGTTTCTGAGAATGAATTGTTGGCAGCGCTCCCGGTGGAATTACGGTCGGAGCGCAATGAGTTACGGTTTGAGCTCGATCAGTTGCATCAGCATCAGTCGCGGCTAAGCGAGGGTAAGGTCTACGCAGTCGCGCCACAAAAGCCCGCACCGACATTTGTCCTTGTCCGAGGCAACCCGGCGCAAAAAGGTGAATTGGTAGCACCGGGTGGAATCGCGGCGCTGCGCGGTTCGCAGACGGATGTTCCATTGCCTGATAACTGCAGCGATTCCGATCGACGCCGGCATCTCACGGAATGGATTTGCACCGACCGAAATCCCCTATTTGCTCGCGTCATCGCGAATCGTTTGTGGCAGCATCATTTCGGCGCGGGTCTGGTCGACACGCCAAACGACTTTGGCTTCAACGGCGGCCGGCCGAGCCATCCCGAACTGCTGGATTGGTTGGCGGCCGAATTGATTCGGAGCGGGTGGAGCCTGAAGCAGCTGCAGCGAATCTTGGTCACCTCAGCCACCTACCGTCAATCCGGTCGCATTCAGCCGGAGGCACAGCGCATCGATGCCGGCAATCGCCTATTGTGGCGCAAGACGCCGCAACGGCTGGAAGCGGAAACGCTGCGCGACTCGATGCTCGTTCTGGCAGGTGAATTGAATGGGGCGATGCAGGGCCCCGGTTTCTACGACTTCACGACTTTCACCAGCAATTCGCAGTTTTACGAATTGCGAGACCCAGCCGGTCCAAGCTTTCAACGCCGCAGCATCTACCGCACTTGGGTCCGGTCCGGGCGCAACCCCTTTCTCGACGTGTTTGACTGCCCGGACCCGTCCACCAAGACACCGCAAAGGGCAGTCACCACGACACCCCTGCAGGCCTTGTCGCTGTTTAATAATTCCTTTGTGCTGCGCATGGCGGATCATTTTGCAGAACGAGTTGCTCGCGACGTGGGCCCGGATGTGAGCCGTCAGGTGCAGCGGGCGATCGAGCTAACGTTCGGTCGGCCACCGGACAGTGAAGAGCGCAAGCTGTGCGAGGCCCTTGTCCGCGAACATAGTTTGAGCCAGCTGTGTCGAGTTCTCTGCAATAGCAGCGAACTACTCTATGTCGATTGAGCGTGGGGTCGATTGAGCGTGGGGTCGATTGAGCGTGGGGTCGATTGAGTCGAGGGCTAATCCTCGTACTGGACTACTTCCACGTTTCGCCGCCGCGTATGCGGAGCACGGACGCGAACCGGGCGTTGTTCCCCTTCGACGAGAAACTTGCCAGCTAACAAACGGTAGAAAAACAGAATGACAAACGATCCGCCGGTCGCGACGGCCAAACCCAGTGGACTGATCGGCGTTACTCGCTGGCCATTTAGGAAGTACGAGACCAATCCGCAACCAATTACGGTGCCACCAATTCCCATGAGCAGCGTCGCGACCGCTCCACCCGGGTCTCGGCCGGGCATGATTGCTTTGGCCAATAAACCCACGAGCGTTCCAAAGCCGATCCAGACCAAAATGTCGTTCGCCCACTGTTGGAAAAGTTGCTGGAATTCAGGGGTTTCTGGCATAATTGGCCCCGCATCATCCTGGTTACAGAGGTACTGCCGCTTCATCCCTTATCGTCCGTACAGCTCCGCAACTGAACAAATCCCGATGGCCGTGAACGGGTTAGCAATTAACTGCAAATTTTCGTTAAATCCGACTTGCCTGGAAACGAGCTTGAGGGCATTATTGATCAGACGGGTCGTGTGTACGCAACACGACGGACTAGAGGCCCGCGAGCGCCGCATGTCTCTGGCTTTGCGGCCCGTGCGGGGGAAGAATCTTTAGTGGAAAGGAGGTGGTCGAGTGAATTATTTCTGTACTAGCCAACGAGGTGGCACGGCCTAAGATGGCCGGCGGGCTGTCCGCTGGGCAGCCACCAACTCGTAAAGATCACCTGAACTT
>CAZFLF010001254.1:0-2438 GCA_964519825.1 uncultured Pirellulaceae bacterium
CAAAGGAGGCTTTGCCGATGCGGAAGTGCCGACCGACGAGATCATCTATCTCAAGGAGAGCGGTGACGTGGTGCATCCTCGCACCGGCGCGATCCTCCGGCCGCGGCCGCTCGGCGGGACCGAGTTCTCGCTCGGTTTGCACGACGATCCCCGCCTTAGTCTCGCTCGGTGGATGACCAGCCGAGACAATCCGTTCTTTGCCCGGATGATGGTCAATCGAGTGTGGGCACACTTTCTGGGACGCGGAATCGTCCATCCGATCGACGACGCTCGCAGCACAAATCCGCCGAGCAATCCCGAACTGTTCGACGCGTTGGCACAAGACTTCGTCGCCAGCGGTTTCGACGTGAAGCATCTCATTCGCGTGATCACCAGCAGCTACGCGTACAGTTTGGAGTCGGCTCCTCATGCCGGCAACGCCGGCGACACGCAGACCTTTGCTCGGTTCTACCCTCGGCGTCTCGCGGCCGAAGTACTGCTCGACGGCATCAGCCAGGTGCTCGATGTACCGACCGAATTTTCCAGCGTTCCGGGCGGCACGCGTGCGATCGAGTTGCCTGACGAAAATGTGGCCGCTCATTTTCTCGATGTGTTCGGCCGGCCAGCGCGGATGTCAGCTTGCGAATGCGAGCGAGTCGACGCGCCGGCTCTGACTCAGGCGTTGGAATTGGTGAACTCAACGGAGATCCAACGGAAGCTAACCGCCAAGACTGGCTATGCGGAGCGACTGGCCATCAGCGACAAGTCACACGCCGATCTCGCGACCGAAGTATTCCTCCGCGTGCTGGCGCGACAGCCACGACCGGAAGAACTCCAGGCCGCGGTCGACTTCCTTGCGACTGAGCCCGATCGAGCGGAAGCCTGCCGGTCGCTGCTGTGGTCACTGTTGGCCACCAACGAATTCTTGTTCAATCATTGAGCTGGAGCCAATACCATGCTGCGAATCGACGGCAACTCATTTCAGAACTGCTCTGGCGTGACGCGCCGGAACTTTCTGCAAATCGGTGCCCCGCTGCTGGGCCTGGGGATCGCCGATCTGTTGCGACTTGAATCGCAAGCGGCGGAAGCGGGACACCAGCCGAGCAAGAAGTCGTTGATCGTCTTCTGGACGGATGGTGGAGTCAGTCAGCAGGACACCTACGACGTGAAGCCCGACGCGCCTGCGGAGTACCGAGGCATGTATCGGCCGATCGGCACCACCGTGCCTGGCATTGTGCTAAGCGAACGGCTTCCGCTCCAAGCGAAAGTGATGGACCGGCTGTCGGTCGTTCGATCGGTGCATCACGAGAATGGCATTCACGCTCCGTCGGCTCACTGGATGCAAACCGGTTATTTCGGTCCGACCCTGGCCCGCAATGCCGCACAGAAGCCGTCGTTGGGCTCAGTCATCGCTCGCTCGCTGGGATCGCGTCAGCCACCGATGCCGGCCTATTTGACGATCCCGAAGGCGGAAGCGTTTGGGTATCAAGGCGCGGTCTACCTCGGCAAAGCCTTCAATCCGTTCGAAGTGGGCGCCGATCCGAACGCCGCGGACTTCAAGGTGCCGAACTTGTCATTGCCGGGCGGGCTCACTGCACGCAGCGTCGATTCGCGACGCGCTCTGCTCAAGACGTTCGACACGCTCCGCCGCGACATCGACGAAAGCGGCGTGATGGAGGGGCTGGACACCTTCAAGAGCCAGGCACTGGAGATGGTCGCCGGAGATCGCATGCGAGCGGCGTTTGACGTTAGTGCGGAAGACTCCAAGCTGCGCGATCAGTACGGCCGGCACCGGTACGGGCAAAGCGCCTTGCTCGCTCGTCGGCTAGTCGAAGCGGGGGCTCGCTGCGTGAACGTCAACACAGGCAACTGGGATCATCACAACGACATTGCCAAGGGGCTGGAAGAACACTTGCCCCCGCTGGATCGCGCGATTGCGACGTTGGTTGAAGATCTGGATACTCGCGGCTTGTTGGACGAAGTCATCATCTACTGCGTCGGCGAGTTTGGTCGCACGCCAAGAATGAATGGGCACGCGGGGCGCGATCACTGGTCGGACTGCTTCAGCGTGCTACTCGCCGGCGGTGGTATTCCGGGTGGTCGAATCGTTGGTGCCAGCGAAAAGTGGGGGGGTGGCGTTCAGGAACGACTCGTCACGCCGCTCGACCTGCTTGCCACAATCTACCACACGCTCGGCATTCCGCTCGACACGCACTATGAAGACGCCAGTGGCCGCCCGGTCAGCATCGTCGGCAGCGGGCGCCCAATTCAGGAACTGCTGTGACGCCGTGTTATGTAAGAAAGTTGTCGCACGCTCTTAGAGAGTCTCTTTGCCGAGCGCGAACGACCACAGCCCAATGCCACTTACTTTGAGCGGAATGGCGCTAGCCACCGGTGTCGTGGCGTCGATTTCCCACGCGAAAAACCGGCGGCTAGCGCCGTACCGCTCACTCGTCCAG
>CAZFLF010001255.1:0-2433 GCA_964519825.1 uncultured Pirellulaceae bacterium
CGAACCGTGCCGAGCTGGCTGTCGGTAGCGCGCGCGATCTCTTCGTAACTCAAGTCTTCCAGAAACCGCAGCACCAGGACTTCGCGCTGTTCAGGCGGAAGCCCGTCCAAGGCCTCGTGGACCAGCGCGACATCTGTACTTGTAAACTCGTCGGACGGCTCGGGATCCGCTACTGCTAACGTCTCCACGGAATCTCCCAGGGGTTGCACCACAATCCCCCTCGCTCGCAGATGGCGGAAGGCTCGGTCACGTGCGATTCGATAGGCCCAGGCGGGAAACGCAGCCGGATGCGCCAGCCTCGGCAAAGCTCGAAACACATCAAACCAGACTTCCTGCAACATGTCGTCCGCGGTGTGAGTGTCCGCCAACAGCTTGCGCAGAAAATAACTCAGTCGCGGGCTGAATCGCGTAACCAGTTCCGCGAATGCCGTGTCATCGCCAGCCTGGGCACGCAATACAAGCAGCCGTTCCAGGATTCGATCGGTTTCAGTAATGATCCTCTCCCTTTGGCCGTATGCTGTGTGCTCTCTGGAAGAAGAGTTGCGCAATGGACAAAAAAGTTCAAACCGCGATTTCTAAAAACCGTCGTCGACGTGACCCCGCTTTACAATGACCGGCAGCACTCAGTAGTTCCAGGTTTGGCGCATTAGATTGTGATTCGTAGTGTCTTTACGCTGCAGGCGTTAATGCGATTTGACGTGCCAAGCATTCGGAGAGTGCGGGCAGCGCCAGCATTCAAGATTGAAGTTGACTCCTCGGCCCGAAGTGTCTATTTACCGCTTTTTTGCCTGATCCCGAGCGGGTCGGAATGTGGCAATTCCCTCTGGAAGATTCGGTTTAGTAGTCTTCATCTGCGGCTTCCTCACGGTGGTCGCCGGCGCGCCGATCCTCGCGGATGATGGCCTTGAGCAATTGCGCACCGAAGCGCGCACAAGTGGTTCGATAGACCCACCCGCAAAACCAGCCCCACCTCAGAACGCTAACCCTCCCAATCGCGACGCGAATGGTTATGAGACCAACTACGCGGACGACGACGATGACTGCATGGATTTAGAACTCGCGGGGGCGCTCGTATTTGGCACGGTATTCGTGGCGTCGTCGCCATTTTGGCTGCCGGCAAAAATGATCGGGGACGACTATTCCAGCCCCGCGTTCTTTCCACGTTATCCTTACCAGCGGCCCGTCGAAGGGCACTTGATGATCGAACCGTACGTGCCGCGCAAACCACGCGAATGGTCGGGGCGATTTCAAGTTGAATACGGCGGAGACTTCGCTGACATGACTGCCTGGAATGGCGCACTGTTATTGGAAACCACATCGCGCTTCGGCATCGACAGTTCAGCTCATTACTTCGCCCAGCAACTCCCCACGGGTGCCACCGATCACTTGTGGTTGGGAGACACCAATCTTCTCTTTCGTTTCGCTCAATCACCCAATCTTGAAATGCGTACCGGCGTTGGTTTCAACTGGCTCGCAGATAACGCCGGTAGCGACTTTGGGTTCAACTTCACCTACGGTGGCGATTGGTATCCGATCCGGCCATTGATCGTGTCGAGTGAACTGGATTGGGGCGAGATCGGTCATGCTTCGCTGTTCCATGCCCGCGTCACAGCCGGTGTGCAGTGGCATCGCGCGGAAGTCTACGCAGGATACGAGTACCTCGATGTCGGCAACGCGCAATTCGACAATTGGATCGCTGGCTGCCGATTCTGGTTCTAGACTCAACGCAATATTTCGATTTTGCGGAGTGACGGTTTTGATTGTCAGAAGCCCCACGGACTCAGATTCAATTGACTGATTGGTCTGCCGTGAGGCATGCAGAAAGATGTTCCATGAATGAACCCGATGTCACATTGACGGACTACGGCCTGGCCGTGGAATGCGCAGTCCTTGCAGCATTTCTCGGTCCCACTCCCACAGTCCGGAAGGGGCTGCGCAGCGCGGGGATCTGTTTTTTTATTTTCGTCGGGCTCTCTGCAGCCACCGGAGGCACTGTCCACGGTTTCTGCACAGAAATGCAGTCACGAGCATGTCAGTTTCTCTGGCAATTGACGCTGCAGTCGCTCGGCCTGGCTGCATTCTCGACATGGATCCTCGGGGCGGGCATACTCGCAGCCGGTCGCACTGGGCAATGGCTCGCTCTCGCTGCCTTTCCGCAGATCGTTCTTTACAGCACCATGGTTCTTCTGATCACGCAGGAGTTTTGGATCGCTTTCACGATTTATCTTCCGGCGGCCCTCTTGCTGCTGGCCGGTTTTTGCCGCGCTGTTTGGCGCGACGGGCACCGATTCCTTCTTGTCGGAGCTGCGGGTTCGGTGTTGTCCTTCGTGTCTTGCTTTATCCAGTTCATGAGGATTGGCGTTGATCCGGTCTACTTCAACCACAACGCTCTGGCACATGCTGTTAAGGCGGTCGCCCTGGCACTGACCTTTC
>CAZFLF010001256.1:0-2433 GCA_964519825.1 uncultured Pirellulaceae bacterium
GCTGCCCCACGAGCGCCTCATCGGCTTCTTGAACGCAGGATTAGATTCCGGCACAGCGGAATCTAATCCTTATTTGTTAGCCACTCCACCGATTCAGAGAAGATTCTTAAATTCCTCAACTGTCAATCCGGCTTGCCGAATGATGGCCCGCAGGGTTCCCTTAGCAACCTCGGCGTGATCAGGCACTGTCAACCTGCGATGCGGTGGGCCAGCCTGACGCAGCACGATATGACTTCCACGTTGACGATCAATGTGATACCCGATCTTTCCCAGTGCTTTGACCACCTCGCGGCCGGAGACGCGTGGCAAATGGCTCATGGATTGACCTCGATTACCTCCTCGGAAATGGACGGCGGAACGGGCTCACCGTGAGCTTGCAGACTCTCCAAGTACCCCTCGATAGCTTCCTTGATATTGTCGATCGCTTCGGAACGTGTTTTCCCTTGCGAAATGCAACCAGGAAGGACAGGGACTTCGGCGACGTAGACGCCGTCTTCATCTTGGTCAATCAGGACGCGATATCGCACAGCACAGACCTCCCAAGATTATGATGGACGACCTCATGGGCGCATCACCCACGAGTTTAGGATACCACAGATTTCATCCGGCGGGGTGGCACGGGCGACCCTCCAAATGTGTGCCACGGGCAAAAGTTCGACGAAGACGATTGTGCGGTGCAGAGAGACTGGTTCGTCGAACTTGCAGTGCGAACTGCAAGAAGTTCCGCCAATTGGCTGTGGACAACGGGCAATCTTCGGGGCGGTTGGAGGCGAGGGAAAGTCGCGGCTGTTGTCTGCGACAGGTTCGAGACGGTAACTTCATCCAATGGTGACACGGCAGCGCCATCGAAAGAAAGTTCGGCACTTTCATCAGCCGGGTGATTTTGATGCGCTGACGTATCCCGAATTGCCGTACATTCAGGGGCTTCGTCCCGGAGCTTTGGCCTGCGGACAATCACGGTGAACGACCGCCCGCAGCGCCGCTCACGTGGAACACTCGACTCGACACACCAGTCCGATTGCCATGAACACTGACCGCCATTGCCCCGCGGATCGCCTGCCGGTCATTGTCAAATGGACAAGTCCTTGGCACTTCGCACTGGCTAAAAGTTCGACCAACCAGTCCAACGTACCCCACAACGTCTTCACGGTCGAACTTTCGCCAGTGGCACCCATTCGGAGGGGTATCTGCCAGTGCCACCCCGCCGACATTGGGCGGAATCAGCTTGTGCTTGAGCGACACCATGCCGCACGTCTCCACAGGATCGGACGAATGCCGCAATGATTGCGAACTGCAGTGTCCGAGGACACAGCGATACCGGATAAGGCGTCCTCGTCTCCATTCGACACGTCCGGCGACGGGCTTCATCCCGACCAAAACCGCCCGCGCGGTCGGAACCGCGGCGAGAGAATATGTCGGCTGTACCATCTGGCGCGGCGAAAACCTTATCGACCGCTGCGCTAGTGACTTCCGTGATTGTTAGCCCTTAGATCGTGGGCAGCCTGGCTACGCAACCGGCAAAGCAACAGGATAAGTCAGGAACACTGATTCCCACTAATGAAGACGGGTAAGATTTAGTGTCGATCAGCGAAGATTAGCGTTCTTGTTCGTTCTTCAACTCGCATCCTGTGATGCTCGGCGGGGTGACCCGGGCGACCCTCCAATTGTGTGGCACTGGCAAGAGATGGACAAAGACGGTTGTGCGATGGCGAGAACGACGGAGAGTGACGGCGTGATCCTATGCCAATAACAGATCTCATCTCTTCGTGGAAACGTGCCTGGAATCCGAGTCGATCCGTTGTGTGGCTGTTCGTGCTGCTGGCAGTGACCTTGAATGTCGCGGTTCCACCGCTTCATGACTGGCTTGAGAGTTCGATCGACGATGCGGTTCTTTATCCCGGATTGATTGGTATCGTGTGCGGAGAATTCTGCGTCGTGGTCCTGCTGAGTGGCCTCACCAGGCGAACGTGGTTGCGAGGTTTCTTGCACGGGCTGGCGATTGCCTTCCTTTGGTACATGGCACTCGTTGTGGGATTCTGGCTCACGGATGAATTTGGGATCCCGCCGATGAACGGCGCCTGCGTGATTCCCTGGCATCTCTTGATTGCATCCGCTCCGCTCATCGGGCTGCGTCACTGCGGATGGAGTCTCGTTTACAACAAGGAGGTCGTTGAGCCGTTGCCGCCGTTTCGCATCGCCGATCTGCTGCATTGGACGGCAATCGTTGCGGCCACCCTGACACTCGTACGTGTGCCGGCGGTGGTATTGGAAACCAACCTCGCGGACTATTGGCCGCCGATCCTTATTATCTCGGGCGTGTTTTTTGTATTTGGGTTGCTGGTGATGCCATTGGTTGCTTGGCTGGCGTTTCGTGTTGGCAGCCGAGCGAAATCGGTAATTGGGTTGGGAATGCTGGCTGCAATTTCGTATTTG
>CAZFLF010001257.1:0-2426 GCA_964519825.1 uncultured Pirellulaceae bacterium
GGGGTTGCACGACGGCATGCGGTTCGAAGTCGACCAGCGACAACATCATGTGCTGGCCGGCAGCCGTGTGAATCGTCACTCCGGGAAAGATGACGTGCCGCGAACAATCCTGCGGTGAAATGATGTATTGGGACATAAGTCGAATCATTCAATGTAAGGAAACGACAGCAAATGAAAGGAAAAGCCCCGAGTGCGTTCAGAACACACTCGGGGCGTCGAATTCGATTCTCATCAGCAGTGCCGTTAACCGTATCCGTCACGCTCCGTCGTGACGCAGCTTCGCAGCGGATGAGACATTGCTTCGGATTGCCGGCCCTTTCCAAGAGCCATGATCGCTCGGCATTCGAGCTGCGTCACGACGGAGCGTGACGGCAACGACTAATACGTTTCCTGGAAACAGCCGCGCCCGTTGATGCACGCGCGGCGTTCGACATTCCGCTGATCGGGACCAATGATGTGCTGGGTCAAGTTGCACCAGCAGTACTGGCCGCCCGCCTCGTCGGGATGATCCGGGTTGCGGAGCTCCCCGGTGACGTACATGGCCTTACTCCGCAGGTGAATGCAGGGGGCTTCGCGCACCGGATGTTGATCGTCGATGTATTTCTCAAATGGCATGATGTTTGTCCTTAAGAAAAAAACAGGAGTTTGTCACCTACGAAGCGCGTCCATCTCGATACGCGCCGCCATAGCTAAAACCCTCCGGTTTCAAGTCCAGCGGCCAGCAGGATCGCGCGTTTCACGGCGACTTTGGCCAGTTGCACCTTGTACTCATTTTCCGACAGCGGAGTCGCACGGGAGACCGCGGCGAGTCCGGCGGATTCAGCTGACGCGTAATCAATGCGCCGTCCGACAATCGACCGGGCCGCTTCCTCCGACACCCACGGTGTTGGTGCGACATGCCCCAGTACCACCTTGGCGGCACGAACGGTACCGAGTGCGTCCAGATGCAACGCGACCGAGGACGCTACCAACGGGTAGTCCGGCCCTTCGCCGTGCCGGACTTCATAGGTCGCACAAGTGCGTCCCGCGATCGGCGGCAGGATCACGTGCGTGACGATTTGGTTCGGAGCCAGCGCGAGCATGCTGTCTCCGTCCCGCTTCGGCACGCGGAAAAACTCCTCGACCGAGACCAGCCGCTCGTCCTGCTCGGTGGGGCCGAGGACTCGCAATTTCGCGTCGAGCGCGATTAGCGCCGGCGCGATGCGCGAGTTGTTGACGAATTTCGCTGGGCCGCCATTTCCGAAGATCGCGTGCAAACGGTTCGCGCCGTTCGCCACGTCAGCGCTGACTAACCCCATACCGTTGCGATAGAACCAGCATTGTGGGCGCTGGCAAACTTCTCCGCCGAGCGTCCCCTGGCTCTGCAACTGCAAGCTGCTGATCCCGTGGATGGCCTGCTTGATCGACGGATAGACGTCGAGATACGGATGTTCGAGCAACACGTCCAGTGTCACTGCCGCACCGATCGAGACACTACCGTCAGGTAATTCGTCGACTGTCTTCAGCGTTGGGACTTCCATGATGTTCACAACCCGGTCGGGAGTGACCACCATTTTCTTCATCAAACCAATCAAGTCGGTCCCACCAGCCAGGATTTCGACCTGGCCGGGAGCAGCCGACAACAATCCGAGGACTTCCGCCTCGGTCCGCGGTGCCGCATATTCAAAGTTCTTCATGTTTGTTTTACCGCCTTTCTCAAGGCTTCCAGGACTCGTTTCGGGGTCATCGGGATCACCGGCACGCGCACTCCCAAGGCATTGGCTACCGCGTTAGCGATCGCCGTTTTGGGAGCGATTGCGGGGGGTTCACCGTTGCCGATGACTCCGCGTTGTCGTTCGCTTTCCGGTTCGTAAAGTTCAATGACAATGTCGCCTACGTCACCGAGGTGGGCGAGCTTGTAATCGGTCAATTCCGAGTTCAGGAACGCGCCCGTCACGGGATCGACGATGCGTTGCTCGAAGAGCGCCGCCGAGATACCCATGATGACGGCTCCGTAAATCTGACTTTTGCAAGTCTTCGGATTGATGACCAATCCTTGATCCTGCACGGCCACGAACTTCTTAATCTTGATAACGCCGGTTTCCTTATCGACCTCGACGTGCGCCATTTGGACACCGCCGACCCCCTTGTTTGACAGGGGGCTGGGAGTCCCCTGCACGTAGGTTCCCGAAACCTCGAGTGGTTTCAGGCCGATCAAGCTCGTGGTCGCCTTCCAAGTCAGGCTTTTGTCGGGTTGGCCTTTGACTTGAATCTTGCCGCCGGCCGCTTCCAGAGTTCCAGCCTCGACTCCCAGCTTCGTCGCTGCCAGTGCGAAGAGTTTCTCGAGAGCATCTTGCGAGGCACGGCGATGCGACTCACAGACCGCTCCAACTGTCGTGCTGCCGCCTGAGCCACCGCTGACCGGATACTTCGAGCTACCGATGTTG
>CAZFLF010001258.1:0-2425 GCA_964519825.1 uncultured Pirellulaceae bacterium
CCCCTCTGCGTTCATTTCGATTTGGGGCTTCGGTGGTTCGTGCCGCCATCTCTTTAGGGACGGAAGTGCCGTGATGTGGTTCTTCTCCAATCGCCAAATAACGAAACGCCCCGCCGTGTCCAGTCACAAGTATTGGCGATCCAGCGAGTGGCTGAGTAGGAGTTATCAACCACTCGTTGAACGACTGGAGGATCGAGCTGCTCGACATCCTCTTCGATCTCTAGCCAGAGCAACGAATCCGGTCCGACAGCGTTCAGCTTCAGACTAATTGCAAATCACCCGGCTTTTTCGCCTTTGATCGGGCGCGCGACGGGCCGAATTGATTGATCTTCACCGTTCCCCGCGGGAATCTCGCCAAGACTTCCAACTCGCCGCCCAAGGCCTTAATGATCTTCCGCAGGGTCGAAATCTGAATATCGTTCTGCTTTTCAAGCTTAGACAGGCTCGGCTGCTTCATGCCTAGCGTCGTGGCGACCTCTTGCTGGCTTTTTCCCGCCAGTTGCCGGACCTCGCTAAGCAACAGTTCACCGAGGAGTTGCTGCGTCCGCAGAGCTGCCTTAGCACGGGTTTTCTTCGTGGTAGTCCGCTTGACCAGTTCGTCGAATGATTTGGCCATATTACTTCTCCTTTTTTTTCTGTTTCGCCTTGAGCTTCGCCAAATGCGCGTCGAACAGCTCGTCAGCGTTTGCAATTAACTGCTTGTAAAACCGCTTCTGGCTCACTCCCGACTTATCTCCGGCCACCAGCAAAATGCCCTTCCGCTCGGGATCGAACGCGAAGGCAACCCGCAAAACCTTGTCCGCGGTAGTGGCCCGCAATTCCTTCATGTTGGCGTGTTTGGAACCGTTTAGCGTGTCGGCATGCGGCCGGCTTAGCGTCGGACCTAGGAGTTTCAGCAGTTCCACTTTGGCGATCACCTCCACCTGGCCGTCCGCGTCCAATTCACGAAACCACTTATCGAATTCATCGGTCGTCGCTACATGCCACATTCGCCAACCATAGCTTTTAGGCTATGTCCTGTCAATAGCTTTTAGGCTATATGCCTCGTCAGTCACCCCGCCCTTCGAGGGAACGTTTCCAGGCAAAATACAGCGAATGATAGATAATTTTGGACGACATACTGGGGTTACAATTCATCGCAGATTGCCTAAACTCCCCCGAATAGGCGCCTGGCTAACTCTTTCCCGGTGTCCATCACTAGCCCGCCCGTCTCGCGGAAGTCGCGCCAGCCGTCCGCCACGTCGCTGCGAGCATGCATCGTCACGTACTTGGCTCGGCCATCGACGACCGCCAAACCGCTCAGGTGGCAGCGATCCTCTGGTGCTAATTCACTAATGAAGGGGGGATGCCATAGCGGCCGAAAGTTAAAACGGTTGTCGGTGGTAGCCAAGCAACTGAAGCGCGTGTTGACAAACACCGGCCGGCCGTCGCCGAGGACTGACACCTCGTGCCCATCGAGGTCGCCAGTCGTGTAGCCCACGCGCGGCACGAAGACACGATCGTACCCTTCCTCGATCATGCCTTCGGCCAGGCTATTTTCCATCCGCCACAGCATCCGCTCGGTGACCAGCCACAGGGTTTGTCCGTTGGCCCAGACACCCATCGAGCGGTCGAATGCGGCCACGTGCAGCGACGCTTCACCTGCTGGTTTGCTTCCCAGCATAATGACCCCACCCACGTGATAGGTCGTCAGGGCTAAGCTCAAAGGCGTCGCAGCCAGCCACTCGACGAAGCCGCGCGAGGAGACGAGTGAAACGCCGGACGTTCGGACAAGTCGGATCGAGTTCGCGCGGTGGGATTGGTCGATTGAGGCATGGCGGTGATTGTACACCCACATAGTGTAGAGTGGACAATCTCGTCTCGACGAGCGCCGGGGACGCAATCCATTGCAATCACATGGGGGGTTGTTAGGATGACGCCCGCTTTTGGATTTGCCGCCATCTCTCTTTCCCCAGGCAGTGGCTGCCCGCTGACCGCCGTCTCCATTGAACGTTGTTTCCGCCCTGCTTTCTGAACCAGTCTTGGCCTCAACTTCGATTGCTCACTCGCGTGCCGCACGCGGGCGGAGTGGGCATCATATTTGTAGATAGATCGTTTAACGGCAAGCCGAAGGCGACGGAGGCTGGCCGCACCGCAGTCGCCTTCGGCTTGCCGTTAAACGATTGCGAATATCCACCTACAATCGAGACGCTCACACACGCGGGCGGGGTCGGTCTGGTTGGCCTTGTCTACTCGGTCGACGGATGAGGACATCAACGGTGCGCTCGGCGCGAAACAGACGGGAAGTTCCCCAACGGGCTATTTTTCCGGGAGTCAAATCATGGCGCTCCGCGAAAGTTTTCTTAGCTGGCTCTCCCGACACACTCGCCAATTGGTCATCGAGCGAGCGAAGCGTTGCGCCGCGTTCTACCACCCGCTTCGCATC
>CAZFLF010001259.1:0-2424 GCA_964519825.1 uncultured Pirellulaceae bacterium
ATCATGGCCCTATCGTTGGACAAAGGGTTGACGAAAACGGTTGTACGGGCGGCGGGTGTACCAACCCCAGACTACGCGGTCGTCGCTCGAGCAAATGACATCGATCAGGTCGCGTTGCCGTTTCCGGTGTTTGCGAAACCAATTGCCGAAGGTACCGGCAAGGGGGTGACACCCGCGTCCAAGATTACTTCCACCACGGAACTCCGCGCGGTTTGTGGCGACTTGCTGTTACGATTTCGCCAGCCGGTACTTGTCGAGCGGTTCTTGCCGGGCCGTGAGTTCACAGTTGGAATATGGGGCACAGGTGATCAGGCTGCGGCACTCGGCACGATGGAGATCGTTCTCTTGGGCAATGCCGAACCGGAGGTCTATTCGTATGTCAACAAGGAACGAAGCGAGGAATTAGTGGAGTATCCACTCGTGCGCGCCGATCTCGACGAGCAAGTTCGCGAGGCCGAACGCATATCGTTGTTGGCTTGGCGAGCGCTCAGTTGCCGCGACGCGGGGCGCATCGACATTCGGTGTGACGAACTGGGGCGGCCCTGTTTTCTGGAGGTGAACCCGCTGGCGGGGTTACACCCAGCCCATTCCGACCTGCCGATTCTGTGCTCGAAACTGGACATCCCCTATCGGACGCTCATTCAACGCATTGTCGAGTCGGCGTCGTTGCGTGTGCGGGCTAGATCAACGACGTAATCATGCCGGATTCCTTGGCAGGAATTGTCCGACCCATGCGAGTCGTCATCGCTCATAACGCCGTACCACCCAATGCTCGGGCCGACGAAAGCGACGTGTTGGTCCAAGTCGAACAAGTTCGCGCGGCGTTAGTTGAGCTCGGTCACTCGTACGAAATCGTCGCCGTCGACTTGAATCTGCAAGCCTGTGCCAACCAATTGCGCGAGTCACAACCCGATGTCGTGTTCAATCTGATCGAATCCCTGGAGGGCTCCGATCGATTGGTATCTTTGGCTGTGGCGGTCATTGAAACGCTCGGACTGCCGCTAACGGGATCGTCAGCGCAGTCATTGTGGTTAACGAATCACAAGATCCTGACCAAGCAGAGATTCAAGCTGGCGGGACTTCCGACACCGGAGTGGCTCGATCCGGAAGACGGTGCGTGTTGGGCCGAGGGTCGACAAACCGCGGCGCGAATCCAGCCCGGCGATCGGTTCATTCTTAAGCCCGACGGCGAGCATGCCTCGCTGGGAATGGACGAGAGCGCTATCGTGCGACCGCGCGATTTCGCCGATCTAGCGGTTTTGACTCGGAGATACAGTGAGAAGCTCGGCCGACAATGTTTCGCCGAGCAATTCATTTCCGGCCGCGAATTCAATGTGTCGCTTTTGGCCGATGCGGAGTCGTGCCAGGTCTTGCCGCTTGCCGAAATTGACTTTTCAGCCTTCCCACCCGACAAACCGCGGATCGTCGACTACAAGGCGAAATGGGACGTAAGTTCATTCGAATTCCAGCATACACCGCGTCGCTTCCTCGAGTGCGACGCGGAACCTCTGTTGTCACAACGGCTGTCTGAATTGGCTCGCGATTGCTGGTCGGTATTTCAGCTTGGCGGGTACGCCCGCGTTGACTTTCGCCTTGACGAAGCTGGCCGGCCGTGGATCCTGGAAATCAATACGAATCCATGTCTCTCGCCGGATGCGGGATTCGTTGCATCGCTGCAACAAGCCAAGATTGGATTCTCCTTGGCTGTCAAAAGGATCCTGGCGGATGCGTTGCGGAAACAGCGGACAAAGGAACCCGTCACCATGACAACGGACAACGTTTCGTCAGTGAATCGCGACTCACTGAGCACCGCCACGTCACCCTCCGGATCCTCCAGTGACGGGGCGGCGGCGGCGCGAAGACGTGGCGACGACGCGATAACGTGGCGATTCGAGGTCACGGAAGGGGACTCAGAAATCATTCGCGATCTGGTGGCGAAAACGGGGTTCTTTTATCCTGACGAGGTCGCGGTGGCCGAAGAACTGGTCCAGGAACGGGTCGCGAAGGGTGCGGCCAGCGGCTATCACTTCGTGCTCGCTGAGATCGGCGGCCAAGTCGCCGGCTATGCTAGTTACGGCCACATCGCCTGCACCCGAGACAGCTACGACTTGTACTGGATCGCCGTCCATCCACGCCACCAGGGGCAGGGCATTGGCCGTTTGATTCTGGAAGAGGCCGAGCGGTGCATTCGCGCTGTGGGCGGACGCCGCGTCTACATCGAAACGTCGAACCGCGAACAATATCAATCGACGCGCGGGTTCTACCTGCGATGCGGCTACGAGTGCGAAGCGACCTTGGCTGAGTTTTACGGCCCCGGTGACGACAAAGTCATCTACGTGAAGGCTTTGGCTTAGGGGCCTGTCACTCTTCGGTTGATGGATGGGAGGGCGAGGCTCCTGCCGAGCCGGAGCGTTGGTTCCGGCT
>CAZFLF010001260.1:0-2419 GCA_964519825.1 uncultured Pirellulaceae bacterium
CATTTGGAAACGCGGATTGCGGATCGTTGCCAGTGTCGGCCGTCGACATGGAAGCCGGCTGGATTGAATTCCCGCGGCCAAAAACGGGAATCGAGCGGCGTTGTCCGCTGTGGGGCGAAACCGTCGTGGCACTGCGGGAGGTCATCGCACAGCGCAAGCCACCGAAGGATTCTCAGTACGCGGACAAGTTGTTTGTGACGAAGTACGGGCAGCCATGGTACACCGACGGCATGCGGGGCGGACCGATATCAGCCGAGTTCCGTAAGCTGCTCAAGAGTCTGACGCTGTACCGTCCTGGCTTATCGTTCTACTCGCTTCGGCATTGCTTCCAAACTATCGCGGATGAACTTGGCGACTACATCGCAACGCGTCGTATCATGGGTCACGCGGATTCCAGCATCAGCGACCAGTACCGCGAGCGATTTCCGGATGAGCGATTGAGGCGAGTCGTCGATCACGTTCACTCGTGGTTGTACCCGCGGCCGACTGTGCTGACGTGACAATAATGAGAAATGGGACCGTTTACTGTGACCATCGGCGACAAGACCGGCGACTACCTGGCGGTGCGTCGCGTGATGGGCCACGCGGACAACAGCATCAGCGATCACTACAGGGAACGATTCCAGGACGAACGATTGCGAAGGGTGGTCGATCATGTCCACGGCTGGTTGTTCGGGCAACCTGATGGCACGGTGTTCAACGTTCGATGAGATACGATTGCAGCATTCGGAGGAATGGCCGATGGCAAAGACGAATGCCAAACCGACTGTAGCGGTACTTGCCAAAGAATTGAAGGCGATCAGTGCCGAGTGGTCCACAATTAAGACCACATACGCGGAGGATGATCCCGAAAGAGAGTTGCTGGACGATGATGAATCCTGGATCGAAGTGATGCACGAAAACCTCATGTACAAGCCAATTCATCGACGACAATTCCCGCGTGCATTTTCCGATGCACGGTGGTTTGCCCAGTGTCTGATGTGTTCTCGCTTCGCGCCGTGGGCACACCAAGTCGTTGGCTTCTTTGGGAATGAGCAGTTCCCCGTTGGTTGCGACGGCCCTCGCTGTCCAGAAAGCCGAACAGCAATTTACAAGTCAGATGCTCGTGCGCGACTGTTTACCGGTACTGACAACACCTTCGAGGCGGGGAAACGTATCATTCTTTGGGGTGCAGCGTACATTGCACCCGCATCCTATCACCGCGAGCAGGAACATCGAGGTCGATTTGAGGAATGGGCACGCGAGTTCGTGTGGTTTGGCGGCAATCAATGCCGAACGATTGTTGAACCAATGAAATGGGTGGCTGCGGCTTTTGAGCAACTGAAAACATCAGCAACGGATCACGACGGGGAGTTAATTGGTTATGTGTTAGCAAACGAACTTTCGCCAGACTGGAGGGATAAGTTCAGCAATTGGACCGAATGCGATCAATGGCTGAAAATAAATTGCGGAGAAGTGCCGAACAAACCCCGGGGGCGTCGCCGGTATGTGGACGCAGCTGCGTGGATGAAGCATTGGGCGGCAAAGGATAAGCGTAGTTTCGAGAATCTCGATGCGGTGAATCCGGCAGAGCTTACGGCGGCAACCGCAGAGTATGTTCAAGGAGCAGCTGAACGTCTTAATAAGGTCAAGGAAACGAAGTCTCAAAGCAGGCAACGCAAAAAGGAATAGCGCGCCTATTCCTGACCTATTTCGCAGAATGTCACCAAAACCCCGGCAATACCGGGGTTTTTTCGTTTTCCCATTTTTTTCGCATGAACGCAATCTGCCGCAAATGTAAAAACCGCCGCATGAATACCACACGCAAGGTCACGCGGGAACAATCACATCAGCGACAGTTGCGGCAAGCTGTGACTCGCGTTTTGAAAGCTGTAGATAAGGCGGTTGTGGCCGGCGACGAAGCTCGCCGCGCACGAGACCAGTTTATTCGACTGTTGTCGGCGAAAACACCGGAGGAACGTCGCCGATGAAATGCACCAAGCCGACGTTTACTCTTGGCCAAATCGCGGAACATTGGGGCTGCTCACATGGCACCGTTTTATCGCACGTTTACTCCGGAGAGTTGGTCGCAATTGATATTTCGACTAACCCTGCTGGCCGGTCACGGTACATCGTGCGGGCGGAGGACCTAGAGGAATTCGAACGACGCCGGACGACACTTCCCGTGCAGGCTAAAGCAAAACGAAGGACACGCGCAAGAATTCGGCCTGGCGAAGTGACCGAGTTCATCCAATAAAACGTTCGACAACCAGAGGATTTGGTCCAGCAAGACGATAGATAGATCGACACGTTTTTTGACACAGTTCACATTTCCTGGCGGCCGGAGCGCAAAGAAGCGCCCGGCGCGGATTGCCGTCCGGCCGGGCTCACAGAATGCTAACATGACAGAACATATCACATCGACGGCGTCCACGCAATT
>CAZFLF010001261.1:0-2414 GCA_964519825.1 uncultured Pirellulaceae bacterium
AATCGCCGCGACCGCTCGCGAATTGCTGTCGCAGACTGATGAGTCAGTGCGATCGGATGCCGAGCGACTTCTCAGAGATTGCGGCCGGGACGTCAGCCGACTCACCGCCGTGGACATTGCCGATGCGGCCAAACAAGGAAATGCGCTCGCGCTCCGATCACTCGATCGAGCCATCAAGACTCTCGGCTGGGCCATCGCTCAGGTCATCACCCTGGTCGCGCCGGAATCAGTTGTGGTGGGGGGCGGAGTCGCGATGATTGGTGAGGATTTCTTTTTCAAACCACTTCGCGAATATACCGCGCGGTATGTATTTCCCCCGCTGGCCAATGCTTACGAAGTCGTCCCAGCACAGCTTGGCGAACGGGTGGTTGTCTACGGTGCCATCGCCTTGGCAACCCATGCTGTCAAAGATAGCGGTTGTAACGGTTAGGAAGACTTGTGTCACAACTCGCATCGGGGAGAAATCTTGCGGAAAACAGGCTGAAACGGCCTTCGGCAATGCCAAAAAAAATCTTCAAGAAATTTTGAAAAACTTAAACCATTGTCCACAATTGTCTTAGTCTTCGATCTGGAAGCAAGTTCCGAAGGTACCGTTTGCGAGAGAGCGGTTCGTTCGCCAAACTCGTGTAGCCAGAAACGCGCGGCGGAGGGACCGCGTTTTGTTGCAGACCAGGGACGGTGGCACTGAGATTGCGATGCGGTCTTAGTCCATGAGCTGATGCGAAATGGAGCATCGACTTCCCGAGACTGGGGAGGCCTGTTTCAGATTCGAGCGTCCACATTTTGAAACCTGAGCGGACTTGATTGATTCGTGAGCTTCTGATCGGTGGAAGCAATTGTTTCAGTCCGAGTTCCGCGACCTAAAGCGGTGAGGTGGGAAATGAGATTCGGTCTTCGGCGTGTGTTAGCAGGGCGAGTATTCGTACTCAGTGGCGCTTTGGTCGCCGCATGTTTTTCTGGAGAGACGCAAGCGCAGGGAGTCCATTCCGGCTGCCGCGTTGTTTACAAAACTATTTATGACGAAGAGCGTGTGACCGCCTATCGGCTGGTTTACGAAACCGAGGTGGAAGATCGGCAAGTGACGACGCTCAAACCGGAATGGGTCGTTGAACCGCGTCAACGAACCGTTCGGGTTGCTAAGCCCGTGTTGGAGACGAGCACGCGCAACGAAGTTTATCGTGTGCTCCGCCCCGTGGTCGAAACGGAAACACGATATCAGCAACACGTCGTGCGGCGTCCGGTGACCGAAACAGTTATGCAGAACCAAAACTGCGTGACCTATGAACCCGTCACGACGATGCGCACGGAATGCGTGGATCAAGGTGGTTTCGTCGATCAATGTGTCCAAACGCCGGGCGCGGTGCGCAATCGTTTGCAGTGGTTGCCGGGCGCCTATTTCACGGATCCCCGCACAGGAACCCAGGTCTATCATCGCGGGGGTTTGCATTGGGTGCCGACGCAGCTGCCGGGAACCGTCGCAGTTGCTCGCCAGTATGTGCCCAACATCGTCGAGCGTCAGGTGGCACAGACGAACTACGTGCAAAAAGTGGTGGTGCAACAGACCCCAGTCCAAGTCACTCGCTACGTCGATGAAGTCGTGCAACAGCCGGTGCAGTGTCAAGTGCAGAAGTGGGTCACCGAAGAAATTACACGTCCGGTGTCCATCACAACGCAGAGAATTGAATATGAAGACCGTGTCGAGGATTACACCGTGCAGACGATGAAATGCGTGACCGAAACGAAGATCGTGCGCGTTCCGCACACGGTTGCCAAATGGCAGCCCTATCACACAACACGCCTTGTCCCTCGCACGGTGGCTATGGAAGTGCCGGTTGATCCGTGCTGTGGGTCCACCGTCACGAACTACGCTCCGGCCGTCGTCGTGCCCCCTGCGACTGTGACGCAGTCGGTTGTTGTACCGCCCGTGGTTGTGGTACCACCCGTTCTCGTTTCGCCGACGGTCAGTGCGCCAGCGAGCGAATCGCAGAAGGTTCCAACCGACGCTTCGAAAGCGAAAGACGCAGCGGAGACGCAGTCGAAAGATACGGAACCAACCGGCAAGCCGGCTTTGCCAAAGAGCGAGACAGAATTCAACTCGGCGACGGGGACGTCGACCAGCAAGACTTGATTGCAGTTCCCAATCGGAACATTGCAACGCGCAGAACATTGCAACGCGGCTGTTCGCACAGCCGCGTTTTTTGTTTCTTGTCGCTGGACGCTGGGGCGGCTGCGTTTCCAAAATGGCACCGCCGGCAAGCGTGGCGAATTGACAGCCAGGTTCACGGTCGCGACACTGGCCCCGCTCTGCTTCATGACCTCATTGGGTGCGAGAGTGTATGTCGGACGCGATCACTTCCCACGACCCGCGCCGTCTCGCCGGACAGCGTATCGCCTTTGCCGGCAAGCTCGGTGGG
>CAZFLF010001262.1:0-2414 GCA_964519825.1 uncultured Pirellulaceae bacterium
CGACTGGAGCGCCTTCACCGGACGCAAAGGGTGGCGTCCGCCGCTGGCCTTCGATGGATTGCCCGCCGAGGTTCGCATCAAGGGAAGCACGCTGATTTTGTCCACCCCCAACGATCCCTTCTACGGGGTGCGCGCCCATCGGCGGATCCAACTTCACGGGAGCAAGCCGGTGATGACCATCAGTACCACCTACGAACGGATCGAAGGATTGCCGGCGAGAATCGGGGTGTGGGTGATCACCCAACTGAGAGAGCCCGCCGGCATCTTCGCGCCGGCGCCGAAGAAGTCCGGTTTTCCCGGCGGCTACAGACTGCTGAGTAAGGAACCCCCGCCCAGTTTGAAGATCGAAAAGGGCCTCCTCTCGTTGGTTCGGAATCCGAAAACCGCCCACAAGATCGGACTGGATGGCAACAGTCTTCTCTGGGTTGGAGAGAAGCATTTGCTGCGCATCGACTCACCGCGAGTGCGCAACGCTGAATACCCCGACCAGGGAAGCAGCACGGAGATCTACACCAACCCCGATCCGCTCCAGTACATCGAACTGGAGACGCTTGGTCCTCTTCGAGTGATGAAGCCGGGGGACAAGATTGACCAAAGCAACACCTACACTTTGTCCCGCCGCAGCAAACCAACGCCCGAAGCGGAAGCACGCTTTGTCTTTGGTCTCTGAAGTCGTGTCGCTGGAGCGAACACGGCGGTCGCGTCTCGGTTGCAATCGACGCGCCTCTGCGCCGTGTCGCTCAGCCGTTAGACGGCAGCACGCGACTTTTCTTTTTGCTCGGTGTTGTTGAACAAGAACCGCAATGAAAACAACTCTACGCAGCGTCGCATTGCACCAGCTACTGCTTTCGATTTTGGTTGTGCCATCCAGTTTTGCAGCAGAGGGCCAGCCGTTCGAGGTGAGCGGCCGCATGGAAACAATATCCGCGTTCCACGACGGTATTGCTGGCACAACGAACAGCCGGACCTTCACGGTGGCCATGAACGGATGGAATGGGTTCATCCGCTGTAGCGCCGGAACGGCCGATCAGGGAGTTGATTACCACGAGTTCGGTACTGACGGGACCAACGGCTTCCATTTGGGCAAGACCCTTCTTCGCGCCATTCCTTCCTCTCCTCGTGGGCTGGTTAACGATGCGACGATGCATATCGAACCGTCTTCTCTGCCTCCGCCGAGTAGCGGAGCCATCACAAAGATTTGGCTCGTGTACACTGCACAACGCGAGTTCAACGGTCGCCTCGACACATTTGTCAGACCACTTGGGTATATCTGGCTTCGCGAGACTCCGGTCGATCAAGAACTCCGGACAGTGCTGAACGATCATTTGTTGCTGCGTGCGGACTGGACACTCGACAGTCAAGAGCCGCACCTGCCGAAAATGTATGTTGATTACCGCGATGGCAAGCTGGCGTCGGACAGATATTCGCAGTCGTTAATCCCCGCGGAGTTCATGACTGGTAGAACAAATTCGCGGCTGGATGTGCTGTCGTGGACGAACGTCGCTGGCTTGCACATTCCCACTCACGCACGGCTGATGACATACATTGCAAACATGAACAATCCAGGAGGACCATTGCAGGTGCATCTCACTCATCATCTTATCGCGACCAACATTGCGGCAGGCACTACACGGCGGGAGTTTGTGCCAAAACTTAGCAAAGCAACCAGCGTTGTCGATTATCGTTTCGGGGAAGATCCGAGGCGGCCAGCGACGTATCTTGCCACGAACGGTGTCATCTTTCACACGGCGGAAGAAGCATGGGCAGAGGTCCGACGGCAAGGTGAGGAATCGCTTCGCCGACGAGAAGAGCACGAATGATCGCAGTGACCGCAGATGACAACGCCACCGGTCTGCCGGCGCGCAGTTCAGGGAACCAACACGATCTTACCATATGCTCCGGGTTCCAGCACCGCGACGTGAGCCTTGGCCGCGTCTGCCAGGGCCATCTCCCGTCCGACCACCGGCCGCAAACTTTCATTCGCCAAGCCCGTTGCCAACGCGGAATGAATCTTCGCCAGTTCGGCCTCCGTGGCGTTGAAGAGAGTCATGGCCCGGATGTCTGCATCCCGCTTCATCAGCTCACGTGGGGTGATCTCAACGTTGCCGCGGCTTCCGATCACGATCACCCGGCCGAACTGGGCGAGCAGCGGAAGATCCCTGCCGAGGTTAACATTCGCCAGCATCTCAAGGATGACATCCACCCCGCGGCCATCGCTCACCTTGAGAATCTGGTCGAGATACGCCTGGTCGCGATGATCGAAGACGTGGTGGGCCCCCTGCTCTGCCACGAGTTTCCGACCGGCATCGGTTCCGGCGGTGCCGATGACCGTGAGCCCGGCGGCCCGGGCAATTTGCGTTGCGGCGATGCCGACGCCGCCGCTCGCGCCGTGGATCAGCACCAGTTCCCCGGAT
>CAZFLF010001263.1:0-2413 GCA_964519825.1 uncultured Pirellulaceae bacterium
GTTGTTACTCGACGTGGATCAACTATTGCGGCCGGTGCAAGCGGAGTTGGCGGCCGCGTTGCGATCGCCGACGTTCGGAGCGCGGGTGCTGGCCACTGCGAGGAGACCACTCATCGAACTGGCTGCCGCGGGGTCCTTTGATCGGGATCTGGCGTTCGACTTAAGTACGCTCGTGGTGGAATTGCCGGCGTTGCGAGATCGCCGCGAGGACATTCCAGTGTTGGCACAGAGGATGGTCGAGGAACATAACGCAAACGGCGGCCGACAACTGGCCGGCTTTTCTCCCGCAGCCCTGGACCGGCTGGCGTCACTACCATGGACCGGCAACATCGAAGAATTGTCGACCGTGGTGCGCGAGGCTTGCCAGAGCGTCGGTAGCGTATGGATCGGCGAAGCGGACTTGCCGGCCCGCGTCCGGGCGGTTGTCGCAGCGGGTCTCCATCCACGCCAGGATCCGGAACCGATTCAACTCGATGCATTTCTACTGGAAGTAGAACGCGAATTGATCGAACGGGCGATGCGACGCGCGAAAGGGAACAAAGCGCAAGCCGCGCGACTGTTGGGTGTCAGTCGAGCCAGACTGCTGCGGCGGTTGGAACAACTGGGGATGATCGCTCGGGACGAGCCGGCGATTGAGTTTCATCCGGAGGAAGATGAAGGTCGCGACGACGGGGCCGACAATCGAGAGACGGGCACTGAGTGATGGTTCAGACCGCACAATTCATCGTTTGTGAAAAGACCGGCAGTTGGGCCGCGGCATTGCGATGGCACCAGGGGGCGCGGCCTCTGCCGCTCCAGGAGACTCGCAGCTTGATTGACGCTCGAGCGACGTTGCTGAAGTCGCCGGCCAGCATCCTAGCGCTGGAAGTGACTGCTGCGAACGCGGAGGGGGTGCTGCGGTTGATGCTCGAGGCGCGGCGTCTCTGTCCCGATGCGCGGGAGATCGTGTTGCTGACGAATGAAGTCGGCGTATTTGCGCCGCTATTCTGGGAGTCGGGAGCGGTATTCGTTGTTTTGTCGCCACGCCGTTTGGACAGAGTGGTGCGTTTGGTCGAACGGCATTTGGCGGGGCAGGAGGCCCCGGAATTGTCGACTCGGGAACGAGTTTGGGCTCGGTTGCCCTGGGGCGTCGGTAGTTCGTGAGGTTGCCCCGAAAGCACTGGGATAGTTCTGGTACGCCCTTCACGAATCCGGCCTGCGCACGGACAATGCCAGTTGCAATGGGTTTTGGCGGAATCGTTTGGAACCAAGACCCTGTTGATCCTTCTGGAGTAATGACTCATGTCCGAAATGTCTGTCTCGGCGGTCGAAGCCGCGCTGTCTGAAGCCAACGACCCGGAAACAGGTCGCAGTCTCTTGGCGATGAACCAAATTCGAGACGTTCGCGTGGCGGACGGCGAGGTTTCCTTGACGCTGGCCCTGACGTCCTGGGCTGCGCCGATTAGGCTGCCGACGGAAGCTGCCCTGGAGCAACTCGTGCGCAACCGGTTCCCAACGACGAAATCGGTGAAGTTTCACCGCGAGGTCGCCGTTTTACCGGCCAAACCGCTCGGAACAATCGGCCTGACGGTGAAAAGTGTCGTGGCAGTTGGTTCCGGCAAAGGGGGCGTCGGTAAGAGCACTATTGCGGCGAGCGTCGCAATCGGATTGAAGCGGGCAGGCGCGAAAGTCGGCCTGATGGATGCCGATGTGTACGGACCTAGCATCCCGCATCTGCTGGGCGTGTCGCGGCGGCCGGAAGTGGTTAACAACAAGCTGGCACCGATCGAAATCGATGGGATGCCAGTGATGTCGATGGGTTTCCTCGTGGCGCCGGGAGAAGCGGTGGTGTGGCGCGGGCCGATGTTACACGGCGCGATTACGCAGTTTCTGCGCGACACGGCTTGGGGAGACTTGGACTATCTAATCATCGACATGCCGCCCGGAACCGGGGACATCGCGTTGACGTTGTCGCAAATGCTCCCGCTCGCCGGCGCGGTCGTGGTTTGCACTCCACAAGACGTCGCGCTGATCGACGCCGTGAAAGCGATCGCCATGTTCCGCAAGGTAAACATTCCTGTGCTCGGCATGGTCGAGAACATGAGCGGCTTCGTGTGCCCGGATTGTGGCAAGCGGTACGACATTTTCGGCAGCGGCGGTGCGCGACGCAGGGCAGAAGAACTCAATGTGCCGTTCTTGGGCGAGGTGCCGATCAATATTCAAATTCGCGTCAACGGCGACGCCGGTCGCGCGGGTGCGAGTTTTGACGATCCGGCCTGCGCGCCGTATTTGGAACGGATCTGTTCCGAGATGGTCAAGAATCTGATCCGCGGATCGGGCTCTCAACCGCCGCTGCCGGAGTTACCGACACTGTAGAGTTCGTTTATTGAGACTTGCATTTTGAATGTCGATTAGCCGAAGGGCGCTAGCCCCG
>CAZFLF010001264.1:0-2408 GCA_964519825.1 uncultured Pirellulaceae bacterium
ATTGAAATGCATAAACCCAGAGATGATGACGGTCAGCACCGCCGCGAAAGTTCCCACGCACAGCGCGATTCCCATCCATCCCACGACGTGAATGCGACGACACAGCAGGATCGTCACTGCCAGACACGCAACGGCCGCCAGCGTATTCGTTCCGCCGGGAATGCCCCATGCCACTAGCTGAGACTCCATATCTTGAAATACGTAACCTAGGTAGGCCATGGTGCCCAGGTAACCGGAAGCCATCTCCAGCGGCCCGCTAATTAGGAACTGCCAGATAAACAGGAACGGCATCAACTGGCCCCACACGGGATATCTCCGTCCGAAGGTCTCCTTCAGAAAGTGGTAGGAGCCGCCGCTCCCTGGCAACGCAGCACCCAGTTCGCTCCACACTAAGCCGTCGCAAAACACCAGCACGGCTGCGACGACCCAAGCGATCAACGCATGTGGACCGCCCATTGCCGCGATGAACAATGGGATCGTTATAAACGGCCCAATCCCGACCATGTTGGCGACATTCAAGGCGACGGCTTGCGGCAGATTCAGGCCGCGCGTCAGACCTGACTCACGTTGTACTTCGGGACGTTGTTCGGCTGGTGACATGCAGGTAATGATCTCGCGGCGGTGCAGGGTGCGAGCATCTTAGCCGCGTCGAGGTCCGGCTTTCTACCGCCTTCTAGCCTGGCGAACCAAGAGGAACGCGGCCGACATGAAGTGAAGCTGATGGTCCGTTATCCGCGTTCGCAGCGCCGTTCCGTCTCGGATTTCGAGAACATCCGCGTCCGCACCATCGACGGAGCCGAACGGCCGCTCACGGAACTCGCCAGCGTGAAAGTGGAGCGCGGTTACGCGGAAATCAACCGTCTGGATAAGCTTCGCACCATCACGATCAGTTCCGATGTCAACGAATCCCAAGGCATCGCCGCAAACATTGTGGCCGAACTGCAACGGAACTTTATGCCACAACTGTTGGCCAAGTACCCGGACGTTCGAGTGCGGTGGGAAGGGCAGCAGGAACAAATGAACGAGTCAATGCGGAGTTTGCTGGCGGGCTATTTGGTGGCCTTGCTGGCAATGTACGTGGTGCTAACGCTGGAATTCCGGTCCTACTTCCAGCCGTTCTTGGTGATGGCGGTCATTCCATTTGGCTTTGCCAGCAATCAGTTTAGATCGTGTCAGATGTTGTCGAGATCGTTTTGTTTCCACCAGTAGTAGAACTCGATCAACGGCAAGAAGATTAAGGCCACCCAGATTGCCGCTCGGAGACGCTCATTGAACCCATCAATTCCAAATCGGCCAACAAGTGCGAAAACCACACATCCGATGGAAACACAAATGAATAGAGAACGTAGATGAAACTGGTAGCGGCGACGTTTGGAATGGACTGGCTCGGCAGATGACCCCTTCGGCCAGCCACAACCGTGGCAAGCACTGCACTCTGACGCACGGTTAACGCCGCAAATTGGACAGGGAAACTTACTCGTCGTGGTAGGCCTTTCAAAGCGGGTTCGTTCAATCGGCAGATTCTTTTGCGAGTCAGGACATCGACGGGGCTACGCCGTAAACTCGTCACGAGCACCATCGGTAGTCTGAGCCGGCGAACGACACGCATCACCCGGCCGCCGGAGTAATGCAACCATTTCGAAAACGCCCCGATCGGCGGCTCGGGTGCATGCGATGGTTCGCCAGTTTCAGTTGAGCGTCACGCTAAGGTCTCGTAGTCGTTTCTCGCACTCACGCGGAGTGATTCCCTCCCATCCCACAAGAACCCTGTTCGACGTCATGAAGATTACGAGTCCGTCAAGTGGATCAGCGATTCCGTTCAATTCGAGTATCGCATCTTTGTGATGTGCGGCCAGTACTTTTTGCAACGCCATCAGCAATTCACTCGAGATGGGATCAGCCGAGCTCACACCAAACCCGTCTGAGCTTTCGTGAAACCAATCACCAGAAAAGTAGAAGTCTGGCAATGGATCCGGATCCCAAGAAACAGTCCCGTGTTCGACGAGAACTGCTTTAAGTGACTCATGGAGTTGTTCCCATCGCTCAAACTTGCCTGGGCTGGGTATCAGCCGAGAAGCCGCGTCGGCCTTTGCAGCATCAATTTCTTCACCTGACACAATCTCGACGGCAGATCTCTGCATGATTGACGCTTGTTCTCGACAACCGCCGACGAGGAACAACGGGATCGCAACGACTGTCAGTAGGAATTGACGCATGCTTGATAGGCGAAGATTAACCGAGCGTAGAGTTGAGTTTGCACACCGAGTTATTTCCAGGCACCACGCTAAGGCAGAATTAGCTTCGGTACAATCGAGGTTCGGCAAGCGACGGTCCATTGGAATCGTATTCGCCTCTAAACGACGTCCTGCATGGGTCTCACCTTCGGCGCAGGCATCGGTCGGCCTTCC
>CAZFLF010001265.1:0-2406 GCA_964519825.1 uncultured Pirellulaceae bacterium
AAAACCGCGGAGGTCGCCGCGGCCAAGGACGCTGACAAGCCAGCCATCGCGGCTGACGAACCGCGCGACCCTGGTAATGCTGATCCACCGCCGACCGACGTGAATTCGGCGGTCACGCGCGAAGTGCCAGAGACGACATTCGCAACCGCGGCGGTGACGCGGCCCCGCTCATCGCGTCGTCCTATTGACGACCAGCCGGTGCCGGAGGTTTTTCGTCTGCGTACGGCCGACAATCGATTGCAGCTGGCAATTCCCTTTGGCGCCACGGAGAGCAGCGAGGCTGGGGTGCAAGCCTCACTGGCCTGGCTCGCGTCCGCGCAGAGTTCCGACGGACATTGGGATGCCAGCGACTTCGGCGCGGGGCACGAAACGAAAACTCTGGGGCACGATCGACAGGGGGCCGGAGAGACCGCGGATACCGGCATTACGGGACTGGCGTTGCTCGCGTTTCTAGGCGCGGGCAACACGCATGTTCAAGGCAATTATCGCGAGACCGTGCAGCACGGCCTGGAGTTCTTGTTACGCAGCCAAGCGACCGACGGCCATCTCGCGGGACCCGCGAAAGTATTTGAAAAGATGTATTGCCACGGCATCGCGTCGCTGGCATTGGGAGAAGCCTTTGCACTGACCGGCGATCCTCGGCTGCAACCGGCGCTGCGACAAGCGATCGGGTTTTCGGTCGCCTCCCAACATCAAACAGAGGGGGGTTGGCGCTATCAACCAGGTGATCGAGGTGATATCAGTCAGTTCGGCTGGCAGGTCATGGCGCTGCGGAGCGCGGAACTGGGTGGCTTGCCGATCGATGAGCGAACTCGCTCGCTGATGTTGAAGTTCCTGGAAAGCGCGACGTCGGGCCGGCAAATGGGTTTGGCCAGCTATCGCCCTGGCGAGCGACCCACGCGCACGATGACTGCCGAAGCGTTGGCCTGCCGGTTCTTTTTGGAGACGCCACCCAGCTCGTCCGCAGCCCGCGAAGCGATCAGTTTCGTCCTCGAAGAGTTACCCGGACGAGGGCAGTCGAATCTGTATTATTGGTATTACGCCACCCTGGCGCTGTACCAAGATCAAGGACCGGCATGGCAGACTTGGAACGACGCGCTGCAACGCCACCTGCTCGCTCGCCAACGCCGCGAAGGGCGCGCGTCAGGAAGTTGGGACACGGACGACGTGTGGGGCGGATACGGCGGCCGAGTCTATACCACCGCCATGGGCGCACTGTGCCTCGAGGTCTATTACCGGTACCTGCCGCTCTACGAGCAGACAGACGCGACGCGGCATGCGGAAGCAGGGCGGGCGGGCGAAGCCCTGCGGCGCTGATGCCGCTTGGGCACTGCAGTGACGCATCTCTCGTTGTGACCTATCGCCCAATGAACACGTAGCTCGAATTCAAACCACTGTGGGCAGCTTACTAATCAAGCTGTACTGGTTGACCGTCTGCCTTGTCGCCCAAACGGCGCCAAGTCAGCAGGTCCACGGTCTCAGAGAAGAAACGCACGCTGCCATCACCTAAGCAGCCTTGAACTCCCCCCGGGTGGAAGCTGCTCGCGGAAATGATCGCCGAGGTATCGACCGATCCACAACTGGGACCATTGGGTGCGTAGATAGTTGAAAAGGAGGAATGGAGCGGATCACCATAATGCCACAAGTTGCTGTGAGCTGCTTGAGGACTGGCGATATTCTTTCTTGTGGTCGGGTCATAGCCGGTATTAATAACGCAAGGGTCATCATTAAGGACCGTAACCGCGAAATTGCTTTGGGATCCGATATAGCTTCCTGGCTGTGTGAACATCATTCCCACTTCGCCGATAAGTATGGTATTGGTCGTACCGTCCACAAGGGAGGCAAAATTCGCTCCACGCACATACGAGAAAGCTCCATCACAAAATGTATTCTGGACGTTATTAACCGTATTCGTTGTGGTGCCGGCCGCGGCCGTGCCAAGGCTTCCACCGCCAACGCATGCCTTGTAGCTTATGCGTCCAATTGGCCCGGCAATCCAGGGACTTATTGTAGCCGATTGCATTTGGGTCCCGCGGGGACCTGATGGGCACATATACACCGTAGATTCAAAAGTATTGGTAGTATTGGTGGGCGAAATACGTGCAAAAACAGGGTGGTCCATCCGATTTGCAGTGAGAACCCCAGGCGCTCCGGCTCCCTTGAGAAATCCAAGTATCCCATCGACAGCAGCCTGCTGCTCAACATACGGCAGAATGTGCACTGCCCACGAAAGCGTGCCTTCAAACTGATTTGTGGCTCCTATAGTCTGATACGGGCCAATCGCACGCGGCGGAAATGCCTTAAACGTATCGTGATAGTTATGCAGCGCCAGACCAATTTGTTTCAAATTGTTGGAACAACTCATGCGGCGAGCAGCTTCTCGAGCCGCCTGAACGGCAGGCAGCA
>CAZFLF010001266.1:0-2391 GCA_964519825.1 uncultured Pirellulaceae bacterium
AACCAATGAATCCGACCCCGACACGATCGTTCGCTCCCAGCACCCGCCGATACGAAGCGGCCGTCATCGCCAGGGCGCCAACGCCGGTCTGAAGAAAACGCCGGCGAGAATCAAGCGGGTTCATAGAAGTCCTCCCGAACGAGCTCTTGGTTCGTTGTTGAAAGTCGGCGCAGTTCCGAGTGGCACTCGATCCAGCCGTGGCTTCTCGAGAGAGGCCTTCGGCGAGGTTGACATTGACTATACTGTTGTGCTGGTCGGAACACTGTTATACGGGCCAGAGGTTGCCGATTCATGAGATCCGTTTGCTTTTTCGCTTTCGCTTTTGTATTCGCGATGCCGGCGCTGGTCGTTGGTCAAACCCCAGATCCTAAGGGGCTGGAATTCTTCGAGCTGAAGATTCGGCCGGTGCTGGTGCAGCATTGCTATTCGTGTCATTCCGCAGAGGCTCAAGCGGCGAAGAAGTTGCAGGCTAAGCTGTTTCTCGATTCGCAGGACGGGACGCTCACCGGAGGCGAGACTGGGCCGGCTATCGTCCCTGGGAAGGCTGCCGAGAGTCGGCTCATCAAAGCGTTGAAATACGACGGGCTGGAGATGCCCCCCGCCGGCCGATTGCCGGCGGACGTTGTCGCCGACTTTGCGAAGTGGATCGACATGGGAGCGCCCGATCCTCGGCAGGGGAAAAAGCCAACGATTGCCAAACGCGAGATCAACATCGAGGAAGGGAGGCAATTCTGGTCGTTCCAGCCGCTGCGGACAGTCACGCCCCCGGATGTCAAGGATGCCACCTGGGCAGCCACGCCCATCGATCGTTTTGTTGCGGCAAAGTATGACGAGAAAGGGCTAAAACCGAACTCACCGGCAACCAAGGAGAAGTTGATCCGTCGCGTCTACTTCGACTTGATCGGGTTGCCGCCGACCCCGGAGCAGGTCGAGGCGTTCGTGAAAGATGAGTCGCCGAGCGCGTTCGAGAAGGTCGTCGACGAGCTGCTGCAAAGTGAACGCTATGGGGAGCGTTGGGGACGACACTGGCTCGATGTCGCGCGGTTCGCCGAAAGCGGTGGGTACGAATTCGATGGTTTCCGACCAGGGGCGTACCATTATCGCGATTGGGTCATCCGTGCTCTCAACAATGACATGCCGTACGACGAGTTCGTCCGCCGGCAAATCGCTGGCGACAAGCTCTCGCCGGACGATTACCACGGGGCGGCAGCTACCGGGTTCCTCGTGGCGGGGCCGTATCCGGGACAGATCACAACGAAGACCGTCGAACGGATCCGCTACGACCAGCTCGACGACATGCTCATGACCGTCGGGGGCTCGATGCTCGGCCTGACCCTCGGCTGTGTCCGCTGCCACGATCACAAGTTTGATCCGATCCCACAGCAAGATTACTACGGCTTGGCGGCGTCGCTAGCCAAGACGGTGCATGGGTCGAAACCGTTCGATCCGGATCCGGCCGCCACGCAACGAGCGCTCGACAAGCATCGCGCCGAGCACGACCCGCTCGCCGCAGCTCTCAAAACCTTCACCCACAACGAAATGCCGAAACGCTTCGACCTATGGCAAAAGAACGAACTTGTGAAACTGGCCGACTCGCCGCGCTGGCAGTCATTTGACCCAGTCGATGTTCATGCCGAACGCTCTTACCTCAAAGTGCTGGCCAACGGCATCATCGCTCACGACGGGGACATTACTCCGGGGAGCAACGTCGTCCAACGAGGCCAACGCCGAGCTGCTCGCAACGCCGAGGAATACACGGTCACCGTTCACACATTTCAACAGAACCTGACCGCGTTACGGCTGGACGCCTTCACCGACAAGTCACTTCCGAAACGAGGTCCCGGTCTAAACGCCGACGGCAGCTTTCAACTGTCCGAAATCCAAGTCACCGCCAAGCCGCTTGATTCCAAGGCATCCGAAAAGCCAGTAGTGCTGAAATTGAATCCCGTCTTTGCGGCGTTCGAAGATAAAGATCAGCCCCTCAAGAACGTGGTCGATAGCAAACCGGGCACAGCCTGGATTGTGAAAACCAACGCAGGGAAAGACAACGCCGCAATCTTTGAGATCGAGGGGGGCCTGGCGGGTTTCCCGAACGGGACCGAGTTAACGATCGAGCTGAAGTTCCGCGACCTTGGTCTGGGACGCTTGCGTTTGGCGATTAGCACGGAACCGAACCCTGCAACCTGGGCCGGCGATATCGAGTCCCAACACGTCGGCGAAATCCGCGCAATGCTGGCCGCCCACAAGAGCCAGCTTCCCGATGCAGCTCGCGAGCCGCTGGTCCGCTGGTTCAGCCGCTTTGATGCTGAGACCGCTAAGTACTTCCACGCGGTGCGCGAACATTCGGAACGCGACCCTCGCCCGCCGCTGACGGAGGTCTACACCACCTTA
>CAZFLF010001267.1:0-2390 GCA_964519825.1 uncultured Pirellulaceae bacterium
ACCGAAGGGATACGCGACGGACGAACAGAGTTTTGTCGCGGGTGTCGGCCAAACCGCCGAGCAAAGGCTCAATGCGCCGAAAGTTCTGGAATCTGAATGGATCGCGTTCGCGGCCGCCGGTGGCCTACTGCCGAACTGCATCAAGAACGCGCCGGTCGGCGCCTTGGATGGCATCGCGCCGGTCACCGGTTACGGCTTGCCGTTCGGACGCATAGATTTAGTCGGCATCACCTTGGAGATTTACGGGCCCCATCCCACGCAAGCGAATCCGCGCATGGGGGTCGACACGCTGTTGGCCGTCGGGGCGGCGGTCGGCACGGGGTTGGCCACAACCGGTCTGAATATGACTGTCGATCCTGGAGCGGATCTGGATCCGACAACCTCGGCGGACAATCTCTTTGCACTGGACGGCAAGCCCGTTCCCGAAGGCTGGCTCGTGACCCCCACGGGCTCGGGCTCGTTGTCGGCAGCGGATGTCGAAAAGATCATCATGCAAGGGGTGGACGAAGCGAACTTAGTGCGTGCCGCAATCCGTTTGGACGGCACGCATTGCCCGCCGACCCCCGGCCCACGAACTCGTATGGTGTTTGCCGTCGCGGACAAGGATGGCAACGTATTGGGCTTGTACAGGATGCCGGACGCGACCGTATTTTCGATCGACGTGGCGGTGGCGAAGGCGCGCAACACAGCGTACTACGCCGATCCGACGGCGATCGTTCCCGATGATTTGGTGGACGACGATTTGCTGATCGCCCGTGGGGGCGTGACTCCAGCCGAACTGGCCTCATTCGGCATCACCACGAATGGCGCACTGGGAAGTCCGGATTTGTATGTCGATGTCAACAGCAGCTTGCTGGCTAGCTCGCCAACAAGCATCGCTTTCACGAATCGCACATTCCGGTTCCTAGCCGAGCCGAGATATCCAGCGGGCATAGACGGTTCGCTCCCACCGGTCTTTTCGATCCTGAACGATCCGGGGATCAACCGCAGCACGGCAGAAAACATCGGAGCGCCAACTCCCGCATCAAGTTTCCAGAGCGTATTGGGATTCGACGCCTTTCACATCGGACGCAACTTCCGTGATCCGGATAACCTCGCCAATCAGAACGGCATCGTATTCTTTCCCGGCAGCACGCCACTGTACGTGGGCGGCTCGCTCGTGGGCGGTTTTGGCGTAAGCGGCGACGGCGTCGATCAAGATGACGTGGTGACGGCCAGCGGAATGATTGGCTTTGCTCCTCCGACCGCGCTGCGAGTCGATCAGGTCTTTTATCGAGGCGTCCGTCTGCCGTTCCAAAAATTCAATCGCAACCCGCGCGGATGATGTTTCCAGTCAAGGAGGACTCACATGGCAGCATGCCGAATCTGGCGAATTCTGTTGCTGATCTCCTCGATCTTGCCATTTGCTGCGGCACTTGCCGCCGCCGATCAGGCGGACGGTTCAGCGCCTGTCACGTATTCAATTGGCAACGAGTTCCCCTGCGCCGCGAATGCATTTCACCGCGCGGGGCATCCGGAATGCGTGCGTCGCTGGGCCATACCGTCCGACAATTACCGCTACGGCGGCTATTACGTCGGCGGTGGCCTGCCGGTGCGCGGCGAGCAACGGTGCGTTTTCCACGAGGGAACATGGGGTTGGGATTATTTCGGGATTCTCTTTCCGAAAAACATCTCGCTGAATTGGGGACACGGCCGGCGTGATCAAGGTGGCGCCGGCGCCTATAAGACCGACGGACCTAAGATACGGCACGAATGACCGACAGCATCTTGTTGACAGCCCTTTTCGCGAACGATAAAAGCTAGCGGCTCAAAAAACCGAGTTGTCAACGACTTGTCGGATATGATCTGTAAGTGATCTTTTACTGGTCTCCGGTACAGGATCCTTTGCTTCTTGCGATTGCGACTCTTGCTTCCACTGATTCCCGGAAGCCAAACGGCGGTCCTTTTTTCCTAAATGCATTTGAGGCGTCGTGCTCACTGATCCCGCTAACTTTGTTGCATTGCATCTGAGGTGGTTTTTGGGGTTCGTCATTGCCCTCGGAGGCGCCGGCGGTTGGTATTACACCGTGGCCCGTTCGACACCGCGGTGGCCGGGCGGAAGTTCTACTCCCGGGCTTGTCTTCGGGACTCTGGCGGGGCTGATCATTTTGTTCGAGTTTGCTCTGTGGTTGCGCAAGACGAGATTACTGAGGACCAGACGTTTTCTCGGAAATGCTCAACTCTGGATGAAGGCGCACATTTGGCTGGGACTGTTGGTGGCACCTCTCGCTTTCATGCACTCCGGCTTCGGTTTTGGCGGAACGTTCACAGCGGTCTTGATGTGGGTGTTGGTGTTGGTGATCGCCAGCGGCATTTTCGGACTGTTGATGCAGAATACTCTGCCGCGCTGG
>CAZFLF010001268.1:0-2382 GCA_964519825.1 uncultured Pirellulaceae bacterium
ACGACGCGAACAGGTGGCGATACTCTTTGATGAGTAACGGCCTGCCTGAGCTTCACAAGCTCGGCCGCCAGCCACTCATTTTTTCAAACGATATCACTACTCGCGAACAGGTCCACCGCTAGCAATCGAGCCGTCGTGGGGCGCGAGGCGGCTGGCTCGATGACGCGACCGTCGTTAGGCTTCGAAGCATATGGATTATGCTGCAGCAAGTCGGTAGTCTGACTTTCAACTGCGGCGATCGGTCATACCAACCCCGAGAATGGAATTATGGACTACGTGACTCGAATTTCTTCGCGAATGGTTTCGCAAGTTTGTTTGATCGGCCTTTGCGTTGTCTATGGCCTTGGCTGCACCACTCGGACCCTGCCGGCGGAGGATCGTCCGACGACGGATTCGCACCCGCTTGACCCGGCGCTCAAGGTGGCGCGCGAACGTCTGGAATTCCTAAAACAGAACGTGCGAGACTACACCTGTACGATTGTCAAGCGCGAGCGAGTCAAGGGAGAACTGGGTGACCACCAGTACATGTCCGCGAAGATCCGCCATCAAAAAGAAACAGACGGAAAGTTGGAAACGCCGTTTTCGGTGTACCTGAAGTTTCTGAAACCGGCTTCAGTTACGGGTCGCGAAGTGATCTGGGGTGAAGGACGAAACAATGGCAGCTTGATCGCACACGAAGCGGGATTGCTGAATTTCAAACGCCTTTCGCTCGCCCCGGATGGATTCATAGCGATGATGGGACAGCGTTATCCGATTTCCGAGATCGGTATTCAAAACCTGGCCGAGGAGTTGATCGCGAAAGGGGAACGCGATCGTCAACGTGGTGAGTGCGAGGTGCAGTTCTTCAAAAATGCCGCCGTTAACAAGCGGCCGTGCCTCATGATTCAGGTCGTTCACCCCGAGCGGCGCGATTATTTTGACTTTTTCAAGGCCCAAATCTTTATCGACGAAAAGCTCCAAGTGCCGGTGCGCTACGCCGCCTGGACTTGGCCGGAGAAGCCGGGGGACGAGCCGGTCTTGGAAGAGGAATACACCTATACCGATTTGGAATTGAATGTCGGCCTGACCGACGAGCACTTCGACCCCGATAACTCAGACTATAATTATCCGCGTCTGTGACCGGACGAAAGTGGGCGACTCGTCTCGGCGCGATGGGTGGCTGGCGGCTGAGCTTGCGAAGCCCCAGGGGCGCCGTTTTCCGGGCCATCGCTTCGCTCTGCCCCCGGCGACCCGACGTCTCGAAGCGGCTGACCGGCCGTTGCTTACCGGCTGTCGGATGTCTCTTTGTTTGACAATCGCTTGCCCGGCCGTGGAAACGTGTATTGGCTGATCGGCTCGAATGAATCGGCGTCGTCAAAGTACATATGGTGCGTGATATGAATCATGTCGGTGCCGATCTTGATCAGGTTAAACGAATTCTTCTCGCGTTCTCGCGCCCGGCCTCGTCTTGAAGTTGACGTACCGCATTGGATGATGATCACGCCATGATGACGATTCGCTTTGGGGTAAATATCGAGCGAATTGCCGATATAACCCCGATGCAAATGCCCACCCAGAATCATTTCGACACCGAGATCGATGAAGTGATTCATCGCCCGCTTGGCCTGTGGCATGACCTCGTCGTGCTGATAGTCTGGCGCCGGTGCGAAATGATGGTGGGCAACAACGATCTTTGCCGCGCCGTCCGGGGCGTCGCAGAACGCCTGCTTACAGAACTCCAACTGCTTCGTGACAATCCGACCATTCGTAATATGCCGTAGCGGTTTAGTCGAATCCAACGCGACGATCACCGCGCCATCGATGCGCGCGACATGATTCAGCTCCGGCGAAATGAATTCTCGGTATAACTCGTGCGGTCGCAGCAACCGCTCGGCGAAACGATACAGTGGAATGTCGTGATTCCCGGGTACGATCACTTGGGGAACCTTCGGCAACTTGTCTAAGAATTCCCTAGCGTCCGCGAACTGCTGGCGCTCGGCTCGTTGAGTCAGATCCCCACTGACGACGATCGCATGGGCACCGAGCCGTGGGGCCGATCGGAGCAGTGCCTGTCCTACTTTCGGCAAATACGGTGGGCCGAAGTGGAGATCGGAAATGTGCAGCAACGTTACCATAGAAAACCAAGTATAGAAACACTGCAGTAGTCTCAGCAACGCGTGGACCGACCAAATCAGGGTGCGTGAGGATCCAGTTTGGACGGCGAGCCGACTCGTTTGCTCGAAGCGACCATCGAGTGCGCCCCACGGAAGCTCCAAGTTGTGGCAGGCGATCGACCAGCCGTGTCGGTTCGTGACCACACGGTCGCTTAAAATCGCAGCGACCGGGCTTTGCAGAGAATCGCTCCATCGCCGGTTCCGGCGTCCCGGCTAAAAACACGTCAAA
>CAZFLF010001269.1:0-2379 GCA_964519825.1 uncultured Pirellulaceae bacterium
GGGACAGTGGATTGCATGGGACAGGAAGAGGACACGCATTCTTGCGAGCGGCAAGTCCTTTGCCGAGGTGCGTGCAACCGTGATCGCGTCGCACGAACAGGACCCAGGTTTTGAATGGGTACCGCCGGCCAATCGTCGCATCATCGGGCATATCCTGTGAGATTCTCGTACGGTCGGTACACGGTCGACCCGAGTCCCAGCGATCCAAATGCGACGACCGTTTACCGCCCCGTCATCCCGTTCCGCGTCATTAGCGATCTCGGTGACGCGGTTTTTTACGGACTGCTCGATACCGGGGCGGACGAGACTCTATTACCGATAGCGATCGCGGAATCGCTTGGAGTTACTCTCGATGCGCAAAGCAGCGCTCTTAGGCCATCGAGGATTTCTACAATTCTTCGACGGTGCATTTTTTGGGGCGAAGAAGGAAATACGGCTTCGCCGAAATGCGGAACCATTCTCCAAAACTTAAATCTGAGGTTTTGGTCCTGATGTAAAAGGGGACAGGTCGACCTGTCCGACCTGTCCCTTAGAATGTCCCCCTTCCAGTCTCGAAAACGACTCGGAAGTCCCTCGTGAAGTCGTCACCTCCATCTGACGCCACGGAGACAGCAGTCGCGACGGTTGCGACCGCGAAGTCGAAAGGGAAACCGGCAGACATCGCGGCGACACGAAAGCGGAAAGCTCGGTAAGAAAAAGCACGAATTCACGCGGCGTGGTGGCACGGTAAGCATCCTTCGAAGTGCCACTCGGCAGGATTACGACAGGTCGCGAATGTCGGCTGGGCGGAGAAACTGACGTGCACCGTGACGGATTGTCACGATGAATACGCTTTGCTCCCGAATCGTGAAGAGAATGCGAAAGCTCGCATAGAACGTCTGGCGAATCTCGACATTAGCAAAACGACTTTCGGGAGCTAGTCCGAATCGCTCAGGTATGCTTTCCAGTGACGCGAGCTTTTCTTCGAGCCCAGCTTTCCAATTGTCGGGATTTGCTGGCCCGTGTTCGCGGATGTAATCGTAGGCTTCCTTGCCATCCGCCTCCGCCCTTGCAGAAAGTTCAACTCGGTAGTGCATTGCGTCAGCCGAGGTCGGCAAGCACATCTCGGAACGGGCGAGTTCGTCCAGCCTGAATGTCGGCCAATCCTTGTTCGATGGCCTGCAGCGATTCGGCGAGTTCGCTGTCCGAACCGACCCCCATCATCTCTCGGTACGCGTCAATTGATATCACCACATACGAGGAGCGCTGACCCTCCAGTTGCATGAACCCATGATTCTGCTCGACGGCCTGTTCAATTTCGTTCGTGAGTTTTGGAGTCATGGTTCCATGATACCAAAAGAGTGCCGCGGCGGAATTCGAATTGGATCAAAAAGTCGGCCCCAAGAATCCCGCGTGCGGGCGCGCCCCTGCTCGGACCTGAATCGATGTTCCACTGCATTTCCTCCGGAAGTTGCCGATAAGCATGCCAGAAGCGGGCAGGGCAAACTGCTTCATCGCGGCCGACGTGTCTTATAGAGGTCGGCTGAGGCCAGCCTTGTGCTCGCCTTCCACTTCAGCGAGCAGGGTGTCCAGACAGCCCGCTTCCAGATCTTCCTCGATCTGCTTATCCCAGGCCTGCGCATGATACTCTTGAAGCCAACGAACCAATTCCGCCAACTCATTCGGCGGCAGCGCCACAATCGCCGCTTCGATCTCTTGGATGCTCATGATTCGAGCCTAAGATGCGCCGCTCGCTGTGTCAATCGCAGTGGACCGGCCGCTAGGGGATCGGGTTTCTTTCTAACTACAGCTCACCTGCCGCTACGGCTCGGGGAGCTTGTGTGGTAAAAGCGATGCTGCCCTGGTTAGTTGAAAGTCGCGATCATCGTCAATGAGCTTTCGGTAGCAAGGCCGGCTACGTAACCACCGGAATAAACGCCGTATTGGACAACGATTTGACTGCAAACAGCAGGCACGCCTGAATGTCGTAGCGCTCGAGCCCGGCATATTCCACAAGGATCTCGTCAACCGTCGAGCCGTGGGCCATGACATTCAGCAGGTAGTCCACCGTGAGCCGCGTGCCTTTGATCACGGGCTTGCCGACCATGACCTGTGGGTCACAAGTGATCCGCTCAAGAAGCTGTCGATCTGTCATAGATTCCACTCCTGCCACGATGATAGTCGTCCAGTACAAAGACGTGCAAGAACTGTGGTTCCACCAATTTCCGTGTGACAGGGAGGCAAACCGGAACAGTCAGTCACAGGCTTGGCGTAAGAGCCTCGCTGTCCGCACTCGCACTTTTCAGCTCAGGTCGAAATGAGTTACTTGCTGAACTGGACGGCACCTTTGACGAGGTATTGCGGCATTACCTGATACTGGACAACTTTTTGCTCGACAAG
>CAZFLF010001270.1:0-2366 GCA_964519825.1 uncultured Pirellulaceae bacterium
ACGGAGCAGACGAAGAGCAGCGAGTCGATGTACGAATTCCTGCCGTCGGCCGCGAGTATTTTGCAGGAAGTCGTACCGGCCAGCTTTAAGGTGAAATTGTTTAAGTGCTTCCTCGATGCGGCGGTCAGCGAACAGATCGCGCGGATGGTGGCCATGAAGTCGGCCACGGAAAATGCGTCGGACATGATCAAGGATCTGTCGCAGTCCTACAACCGCGCTCGCCAATCGCAGATCACTGGAGAAATCATGGAAATCATCGGCGGCGTGGAAGCGCTCAAGGGATAACTAAAAACCACTAACTCGATTACGAGAATCGGATCACGAGAACACGCACATGGTCAGCGCCACTCAGAACATTGGTCATATCACGCAAATCATTGGTTCGACGTTTGACGCCGAATACGCTGAGGACGAACTGCCGGCGATCTATAACGCCGTGAAGATCAATTCCTCGCACAAAGGTGTGGAAATAAATCTCACTGCCGAGGTGCAACAGCACCTTGGCGGTGGCCGCGTCCGTTGCGTCGCATTGGGCAGTACTGACGGATTGGTCCGCGGCCAGGATGTGATCGACACCGGCGGTCCGCTCACCGTACCCGTGGGCGAAGCTACGCTCGGCCGCGTGTTCAATCTGCTCGGCGATCCGATCGATGGCCGCGGTCCGGTGGAAACGAAAGAGCGATGGCCGATTCATCGCGACTCACCCATCGTGGCCGATTTGTCTTCCAGCACCGAGTTATTCGAAACGGGAATCAAAGTCATCGACTTGCTGACGCCGTTTGTTCGCGGTGGTAAAGCCGGTTTGTTTGGTGGTGCAGGGTTGGGGAAGACGGTCATTCTCACCGAGTTGATCGCCCGCATCGCGACCCAGCATGGTGGTTACTCGGTGTTCGCCGGAGTGGGTGAACGAACCCGCGAAGGGACCGACTTGTGGCTCGAAATGCAAGAAACCGAAATCGGTAAAACGGGTCGCAAAGTCATTGAGCAAACGTGCATGGTGTTTGGCCAGATGAACGAGCCGCCTGGCGCCCGTCTGCGAGTCGCGCTGAGCGCTCTGACGATGGCCGAATATTTCCGCGATCTGACGGGCAAAGACACGTTGCTATTCGTCGACAACATATTCCGATTCTCGCAGGCGGGCAGCGAGGTGTCCGCGTTGCTCGGTCGCATGCCGTCCGCGGTGGGTTACCAGCCGACACTGGCCACGGAGATGGGTGCGCTGCAGGAACGGATCGCGTCTACGAAAAAGGGCTCGATCACTTCCGTGCAAGCCGTGTACGTCCCCGCCGACGACCCGACCGATCCGGCTCCTGCCACGGCGTTCGGCCAACTCGACGCGTTCATTTATCTGGAACGGTCAATCACGGAAAAAGGGATCTACCCGGCTATCGACCCGCTGGCGTCATCGAGTCGGATTTTGGACCCGCAAGTCGTCGGTGCCCGCCATTATGCGATCGCCCGGCGCGTGCAAGGGATCCTGCAGCGTTATCGGGAGCTGCAAGACATTATCGCGATTCTAGGGGTCGACGAACTGAGTGAAGAGGACAAGCTGGTCGTGCATCGTGCTCGCCGCATTGAACGCTTTCTGTCGCAGCCGTTTTTCGTGGCAGAGGTGTTCTTGGGGATCAAGGGGGAGTACACTTCGATCGCCGATACGATCCGCAGCTTCGAGGAAATCTGCGACGGAAAATGGGATCAGATGCCGGAAGACGCGTTTATGTACGTCGGGCCGATCGAGCAAGTGGGGGAGAAGGCCAAAAAGTTGGCGGCGAAGGCTTAGTCGGCAGCCCTGGCTATCGTGACGGCGACGTCCCTGTCTCGCCGGAGCGGTTCAGCTCGACGGGAACCCAGCCTTCCTTGCCCGTTCCGTGAGAAACCCTATGTCGCAAATCAATTGTGTGGTCGTCACACCAGAGCAAATGGTCCTGGAAGAACAGGCCGACTTTGTTGCTTTGCCGTTGTTTGACGGTGAGATCGGTATCCTTCCGGGCCATAGCCCGATGATTGGCCGGCTGGGATTCGGCGAAATGCGGTTGCGAACCCAGGGGCAGGATCGCCGCTTTTATTTGGATGGTGGTTTCGTGCAAGTCGTCGACGACGTGGTATCCGTGCTGACCGCCCGCGCGATCGCGGCGGAAAAAATCGACTCCGGTGCCGCCCAGAAACAGTTGGATGCTGCCATGCAGCGCCCGATCAACACGCCGGAATTGCTCGAAATCCGCGACCGACTTGTGGCCCAGGCACGGGCACAATTGCATGTCGCTCGTCGCTGCGGTTGAGTCGCAACGTTTATTGAGTCTTGTATTGCTAGTGTCGATTTGTGACCCGTAACCCGAAGAGGCTGGGATTTTTTAAACACGGGCCTG
>CAZFLF010001271.1:0-2364 GCA_964519825.1 uncultured Pirellulaceae bacterium
GGCGTGGGCCGCATTGCGGGATCTCGTAGCGGATCAAACGTCTCATGGCTGCGTCGAATTTCTTCGGCGGTCCCGTCCTTTCGACCCAAACTCACGGCCAAGTGCTTGCCGCCATCTACTCGAATCCGGTCAAGCAGATCGGGGATCTGATGAAGTTGTCCCGGTCCGACGACCAGATCGACATACGGCGCACGATCAAAAACCAGTTTCTGATCCTTTTGCGCCATGCAACCCATCACGCCGATCACCTTTTCCGGATGACGTTGCTTCAATCGTCGCATCGGTCCCAGTTGGCTGTAAGTCTTTTCTTCCGCGTGTTCACGTACGCTGCAAGTGTTGAACAGAATGACGTCGGCATCACCGATGTCGGAAGTCAACTCGAACCCTCGCTTGCGCAGACTCGCCACGACCATCTCGCTGTCGAGGACATTCATTTGGCAACCAACAGTTTCGATGTATAGGCGGTGATTCATCGGTCTGCTCTCAGCCAGCCTTACGATTGAGCTTATCCATCAGTTTCCGGCGTTCCTCTTTCAGCTTCTCCAGCGATTTGCGACGGATCTCCATGCCGGCATGCCAACTGAGTTCGTCCACGATGGCGTCGCGTCGCCGGCGCATCAACTTGACTAGCGCCGTCAGCGCCAAATATCCGGCGACTCCTAGTACGACCCATTCCCAGATGTCCATTTCGGGCATACAAACCTCCGCCATCCAAAGCGATGGGGTATCGTAGCACGAATATCTCCGCGGAAACGAGGGGGATTTTTTGCGATATACGTCTCTGCATCGGCCTTCCGACCCGGCCAATCGTCGAGTACTTGACACCGTCAAGATTACAAACTCAGATTTTGGCCGACGTTTCCGATCCTTTTCTGTTTGGTTCGTTCAAGCAAGGAGTCGTGCCGTGAAAGTGAGCTTCTATTTGTCGGCTGGAATTCTGTGTCTGGTTGCCCTGGTCAGCTCGCCAGCGTTGGCGCAACCCGCTCCGGTCCAGCCTGGCCCCGAGCACGCAATGTTAAAGGAACTCGAGGGGACATGGGACGCTGTCATCAAAACAGAAGGGCCGGAATCGAAGGCAACGATGACGAGCAAAATGGGGGTGGGAGGATTTTGGTTGATCAGCGATTTCAAAGGATCGTTCGGTGAAGCAACCTTTGAGGGTCGTGGAATCGACGGCTTCGATCTTGACAAGAAGCAGTTTGTCGCCGTGTGGATCGACTCGATGAGCTCCGCACCCATGAGTTTTGCAGGAAAATACGACGAAAAGTCCAAGACCCTAACAATGTACGGTGAGGGAAAGGGTCACGACGGGAAGCCCGCCAAATTCAAGAACACGACTTCCCATCCCGACCGCAACCATCAGGTCTTCAAAATGTATGAGCTCGACTCTGACGGAAAAGAGAATCTGATGATGACGATCGAGTACACAAGGAAGAAGTGATTCCCCCTGGAGTTAACTGGTGATTGATAAAATGGCGGTTCCCGTGCCGGCTGTCGCCAACCCCTTCCCCCGTGGCGTTTGGATCCTTGCCGCGGGACTACTGTGTCTTGGCGTGGCATTGTTCGCGAAGTCCCGGCTGAACCAGTTCGCTGATCCGGAAAACTACGACTGGACGGCAATTCCTCGCCCGACCCATAACGCCCCTTTTATCAAGTCCGCGGATGTAGTCGTCGACAAGATAATCGAGATGGGTCAGATTTCGGCGAGTGACATGGTCTATGACCTGGGTTGCGGAGATGGACGGATCGTCGTTACCGCAGCAGTGCAGAGCGGTTGCCGCGGTATTGGTTTTGACATCGATCCGCAGCGAGTCGCCGAGGCGACCGAAAACGCAAAACTGCACGCTGTCGACAAACTGGTAACGATCAAGCAACAGGACGTATTCACGGTCGACTTGCGTGAGGCCGACGTAGTGGTGATGTATCTCTTGCCCCAGATGCTGCGGGACCTTGTGCCGCAATTCGATCAGTGCCGGCCGGGCACTCGGCTGGTCTCGCACGATTTCAAGATCGAGGGAGTGCAAGAGGACAGAACCGAGCGAGTGTTCATAACCGACAACGATGTGCACCTCGTTCACTTGTATGTCACGCCACTGAAGAAGCTCCCCCCACCCGTGGCGCCGAAGCGCCGCCGCGAATGACGGCCGATAGATATTCGGCTCAGGACTTGCCGCGCTGGTCCGCAATCGGCGTGGCGAAGCCATCAATGCGGTTGTCGGCAAGTTGAATCCTTTCTGCCGTGGAGCTAATGCGAATCGCGGTCCGCTGCATTGGCTGACGTGACTCGCGAATTACGTTCCGTGCGATCGTCACGTCCTTAGTTTTCCCTTGGATATCGATCGCAATTCCATCGGGGCCACCACT
>CAZFLF010001272.1:0-2360 GCA_964519825.1 uncultured Pirellulaceae bacterium
TTTGCGGAGCAATGTAACTATGGCAACGTCTGCGGAACGACGGCTTACACCCAAGGAATCTCGGCGCTTTGGCAGTGGACGCGAGCAGTTCTCGCTTCCCGACTTGACCCGGATTCAAACGCAAAGTTACGCGGCTTTCCTTCAAGAGGACGTCGCGCACGATCGGCGAAAAGATCAGGGCTTGGAAAGCGTCTTGCGCGAGATCTTTCCGATCGAGAGCTATGACAAGCAGATCATGCTGGAGTTTCTCCGCTACGACCTGGGCAAACCCCGGTACACGCCGGAAGAATGCCGCCAGCTCCGATTGACCTATGGCAAGCCATTTCGCATCTGGCTGCGATTGAAGAAGGAGCAGCCGATCGAGGAGGAAGTTTATCTCGGTGACATCCCCGTCATGTTGGGGGGTGGCGAGTTTATTATCAACGGCGCCGAGCGCGTCGTCGTCAGCCAATTGCATCGCAGCCCCGGTGTGGACTTTGTCATGGAGACAGAGAGCACCGCGGAACGAAAGCTACCGAGCTGCCGTGTCATTCCGGAACGTGGCAGTTGGATCGAACTGAACGTCACGAAGAAGGATTCGCTCAGCGTTCGCATCGACCAAAGTGGCAAATTCTCTGCGATGACTTTGCTGCGGGCGATGAGTCCGCAATATGGATCCGACGCGGAGATATTACGGGCCTTCTTTGAGACCACCACCGAAAAAGTCGTAGATGGCCGGAGCGTGGCGAAAATCGACGGCAAGCTCGCTGTCGACGACATTGTCTATCCCCCCGATAGTGATCGGGCGGGCGAGTTGATCGTCGAGGCGGGGCAAAAGATCACCAAAAACGCCGCCGAAACGATCTGCACTGCGGGCGTCGGCAAGGTCGAAGTGATGTCGCCTCCCAAAGCTCCGCTCATCACCAACAGCCTCGCGGAGGATGCCACGTCCAGTCATGAGGAAGCTCTGCTCAGAATTTACCAGCGGCTGCGCCCGGGCAACCCACCGCAGTTAGAAAAGGCCCGCACGCTGTTCAATGAGAAGTTCTATGACGTCAATCGTTATCGACTGGGACGCGTCGGAAGATTCCGGATCAATCGCAAGTTGAAGTTAGGTGTCTCCGAAAAAGAGATGACCTTGCGGCCTGAGGATTTGATTGCCGCGATCCGGTATTTGATCGCTCTCGTCGAATCAGGGGGGGCCGCCGAAATCGACGACATCGACGATTTGGGAAACCGCCGCCTGCGGACGATTGATGAATTGGCAAGTGATGAATTGCGGAAAGGGTTCCTCAAGCTGCGCCGCACAGTCCAAGAGCGGATGAGTCTGAAGGACTTGGAGGATATGACTCCCCGCAGCCTCGTGAATCCCAAAAGTGTTTCCGCGGCCATTGAGTATTTCTTTGGACGCGGCGAGCTATCACAGGTCGTGGACCAGACCAATCCGTTGTCGCAATTGACTCACGAACGACGGCTATCGGCCCTCGGACCGGGTGGATTGAATCGAAAGCGGGCCGGATTTGAAGTTCGCGACGTTCATATCTCCCATTACGCACGCATTTGCCCGATCGAGACCCCGGAAGGGACGAATATCGGCTTGATTTCCAGTTTGGCGATTTATGCGGGAGTGGACGATTACGGTTTCTTGAATACGCCGTACCGCAAGGTGACCAAAGGAAAGCTGACGGAGGAAATCGTCTGGCTGCGGGCCGATGAGGAATCCGACGCGTACGTCGCTCCGGCGGATACTCCCGTCGAAAGCGGCAAAATCATCAGCAGCAATACAATTATCGCGCGATACCGTAAGGACTTTCACATCGTCCAACCGGATCAACTTCAGTACATCGACGTCGCGCCCAGCCAAATGGTCGGTGTTTCGGCGGGATTAATTCCGTTCCTCGAACACGACGATGCCAACCGAGCGCTGATGGGTTCCAACATGCAGCGGCAAGCGGTCCCGTTGTTGGTGACCGAACCGCCGATCGTGGCAACCGGAATGGAAAAGGAAGTCGCGCGCAATTCGAGTATGTTGGTGCGGGCGGCCAAAGGGGGCAAAGTCACCTATGTCGACGCCGATCGGATCGAAGTCGGCGCCGATACGTACCATTTGAAGAAATTTGTCGGCTTGAATGAACGGACCTGTTTGAATCAAAAGCCGATCATCAATCTTGGCGACAAGGTGGAAAAAGGCCAGGTGATCGCCGATGGCGCGGCAACGTATCTGGGGGAATTGGCCCTCGGTCGCAACGTGCTGGCCGGATTCATGTCGTTCGATGGTTACAACTACGAAGACGCGATCATCATTAGCGAGGAGTTGGTCAAGGCCGACGTTTATACGTCCTTGCACATTGAGGAATTCGACGTCGAGATTCGCGAAACGA
>CAZFLF010001273.1:0-2358 GCA_964519825.1 uncultured Pirellulaceae bacterium
CGGAGCAGAAAGCACGAAGCAGGCCTTGGAGTATGCCCGCGCGGCGGAGCGCGCCGGCTGCGATGCCGTGATGGCGATTCCACCGATTTCGACCCCGTTGCCGCTGGGAGAAGTGGTGAATTACTATCGCGCGTTGGCGGATGGCATATCGCTGCCGATCATCGTCCAAGACGCTTCTGGATATGTCGGCCGTCCGATCCCGATCGATGTCTGCGTTCAGCTGATCGACGGTTACGGTCCGGAAAAGATTGTCTTCAAACCGGAAGCGGCTCCGATCGGGCCCAATTTGTCGGCGCTGCGCGATGCGAGTCGAGGTCGAGCACACATTTTCGAAGGTTCGGGGGGGATCCTGCTGGTGGACAGCTTTCGTCGTGGCATTGCCGGTACGATGCCCGGCATGGAACTGCTCGACGGCATCATCGAGCTCTGGCGGGCACTCGAGCGCGGCGACGACGAGACCGTGTACCGCGTGTACTATCCAATTTGCGCCCTCGTCGCCTTGCAGATGCAGGCAGGACTCGATGGCTTCCTCGCGATCGAGAAGTACCTCTTAGTCCAACGCGGGATCTTTCCCTCCGACCGGCGCCGCCGCCCCCACGCCTGGTCGCTCGATCCGGAGACAGCTCGCGAAGTCGATCGGCTCTTTGCCCAACTCATCGCGGCTCTTGCGCGCTAGGGTCCGCGTTTAGCACTTTTTGGAGTGCTGAGACTTGTCGCAGCTTTGGGATTTTGGATGGAGTGTTCGTGAACAAAAATCCTAAAGCGGTGATGAATCCCCGCACTCCAAAATGGGAAACGGAACCTAGTCGTACAAGTGAACGGCCGAGGTTCTCGCGCGCCAGGCGTCGTCGTCAACCGCGGCAAGAGCTGCCAAACGGTCTCGATCCATGTCGACGCCGGTGAACGCTTCGCGGAATCGGGACGAACCGAAAAGTATGTCGATTGGCATCTTCTCCCGCTCGTACTCGTAGGGCGGCTGCAGCCACGCGAAGTCGGCTGGCCATAATCGACGTATGGTAGCGATCACCGACAATGTGGCGGTGAATGAACGGACCGCGCGAGGATCCGGAGTGTGCCACGCCACTCCGCCGCAGCTTTGCCCGTGCCATTTGTCGAACGTGGGAACAAACCGCACCGGACGAAATACAACGCCGGGGTGGAGCAGTGCATTTAGTTCGCAGCTCAGCCGATGCGGATCGATAAATGGCGCGCCGACAAGTTCGAACGGAATGGTCGTGCCACGCCCTTCCGACAGATTGGTTCCTTCGAGTAGTACCTGTCCCGGATAAAAGAGTGCCGATTTAAATCGCGGCATGTTCGGCGATGGCGGAGTCCACGCCCGCTCCGTGTCCGGGAACAACATCGGCCGCCGCCAGCCGGTCATGGGGACAACGGTGAGGTTGGCGCCGATCTGCAGTTCGTCATTCGCCCACAATGCTAGTTCGCCAATCGTCAGTGCGTGCCGCATTGGAATCGTAGCTAGCCCGACAAAGCTCTCGTATCCTGACTCGAGGATCGGTCCCTCGATGATTTCCCCCCCCAGCGGATTTGGGCGGTCGAGAATCACGACGGGAATGCCTTCGCTGGCACACATTTCGAGACATTTCACCACGGTCCAGATGAACGTGTAGACGCGCGTCCCCACGTCCTGCAGATCAACGACAAAGCAGTTGATCCCGCGCAGCATCTCCGCCGTTGGTTGGCGAGTTTCCCCGTACAGACTAAAGATTGGCACCCCCAGCGGTTCGTACCGACCGTGCGGCGATTCAATCATGTTCGCTTGCTGTTCACTCCACAGACCATGTTGCGGAGCGAAGATTGCCGTCAGCTGATTGGGGAAACGCGACGCCAGGATGTCACACGCATAGCGCCACTCGCAATCCAGCGAAGCCTGATTCATCAACAAGCCGAACCGCGAGCCGACCAGTGTCTCCGGAGGATCATCCAGGCAGCATTCCAAGCCGATACAAACGGCGGGTCTCACAAAGAACAGGCCTCTACGTCAACACTTCGCGGACCACTCGACCGGAAACGTCAGTCAAACGAAAGTCGCGTCCTTGCATGCGAAACGTGAACCGTTCGTGGTCGATGCCCAACAAATACAGCATGGTCGCGTGCAAATCGTGAACGTGCGTGGGGTCGACGACTGCGTTGTAGCCGAGTTCGTCGGTCTCGCCGTGAGTCACGCCCCCTTTGACTCCGCCGCCGCAGAGCCACAGCGAGAACGCCCGCATATGATGATCGCGGCCAGCGCCTCCTTTATTCGATTGGGCCATCGGCGTGCGTCCAAATTCGCCACTCCACACGATCAAAGTCTCATCCAGCATGCCGCGCTGTCGCAGATCATTCACCAGCGCC
>CAZFLF010001274.1:0-2357 GCA_964519825.1 uncultured Pirellulaceae bacterium
TCCGCTTCATCGCGATCAATCACGTCCAGAAACTGTTCTTGCCGACTCATGGGTGACGCACTCTACTAAATTCGCGTTCCGCACTATTTGGAGTGTTGGGACTTGAGGATTTTGGCTGGATTCGTCGATGTGTTACCGACCCATCGAATGCAAATGATCTTCGCGTGCTATGTCAGCGGTAGCTCATGAACAAAAAAAATCCGAAAGCGGTGATGAATCCCCGCACTCCAAATCTGTGCAACGGCACTTCCATGTTTGTCATGATAGCGAAATGCTGCCGGTGGGGCTGGCGCTGGCGATAAACGATCCGTATCACCGATACGGTCGCCATTCGGGCCGTGTGGCCTGAGAAGGGGCAGACGACGATGGAATGGGCGGGGCGTCGAGCTTCGTTGTTGATTCCTTCGGTCCCGTCGATTCTCCCGTCAGTTGCGAGTGTCCTGGGGAGGTCGATCCCGGTGCGGATTCGGGAGCCAAGTCGACGGTTTGCGGAGCTGCCACGTTAGTACGTGCGTCAACGGTTGGGCGAGTTGCGGCGCGCGGCGTCCAACGTTGTGAGAATTGTCCCGGCAGCGTGATGAACAAGTCACGTTCCGCGCGGAGATCGCGATTGTCGACGGTTAGATACCGCACATGGAGTTGCAGCCGACTCGTCTGGGGCGGGGTGGCCGACCACGGCAAACGGAGTTGGATGCCGCGGACCGTCGGCGAATTCCGCAGCGTCTGTTGGGCTTCGTTCGCGGGAATCTCCCAGCGGGCCAGAATGCGGCCTTGTTCGGGTGTCTTCGCTGGATCAAGTACGAGCACCGTGATCGGGCCGGCTAACGGCACGAAAGCGTCATCTCGGTTACGCGGCTCGATCACGACCACGATCCCGTCATCACCTGGTTGACGGTCGAAATCGCTTCCGCCCGTGAGCAGCGGATTCACGAAGATGTGCGTCACGCGTGGATCCGCTGGTTCAAGCGACAGAATGCGAGTTGGCACTTCAACATCCGTGGACGACTTGCGACCGCCTGGTTTCGCCGACGAACGGGGGGGCATCGGAGGAGGCGCTGGGGATTGCGACCTCGGGGCAACTTCCGGTTTCGGCGTGGGTAGCTCGCGCGTCCCGGAACTCGGCGGCAGCTCAATTCTGGGTTCGACCAGTGTGCCTTCCTCGACCGTTGGCGGCGCAAGATTGGATTTGGGTCCGGTATCCTTGGCCGGTGACGAACTGCCACGCTGCGGGCCAAGGAGATTACTGTCGCGACTCGACGTCCCGCCTGACCCGTGCAGTCGTTCGTTTTGCTGCTTCAGCTTCGCAATTTCCCGAATCGCGTCTTCGTAGTCGAATTCAAGGTCGTACAACTGGTCTTCCAAGGCCCGTTTTTCGGCATTGAGCAACTCTAAATGCGCATGCATGTACGGGCTCTGCCGGCAACCAATGGCCAGGAACCCGATGAGCGAGAACAGAACAAGGCAGCGCGTTCTCATCTCCGCCTCCCGCGGATGGCAGCGGCAGCAATCGATGCTCAGAACAGGCACGAACAAGTTCGCACGCAGCTTGTAACGAATGTCCAGCCGCGTCTGCGAGGAAAAGAGGGGGGAAGAATAGCGACAATTGCCAATCATCGCGAGGCGAATTCGCTACCAATCGGGAGGAAACGCGAACGGCAATAGCATTGCCTGCAAGACACTGACCGTCGTTGTCGGATGGCCTTCCAAGGCCGTCCTGGGCGAGTCTCGGTAAATACGCGACGGCCTTGGAAGGCCATCGTACTAGTCCACGGGATCGAAACGCTCATCTTGTAGCGGATGGCAAACTTAGGCGCTGCTTGCTATGGAAATAAGCAACCGCCTGCGTCATACTCACGTCACCTTCCAGAACGCCCGGAGCCGATTGGCTCCGCCCGCCGAAATCCCCGAGGCTACCCGGTCTAAAGTGCGTGTTCGGTACCGAATACTCGCGGAAGCCGCCCGCCTGGAGAAACTCGATGTTGCACGTCACCCGTTGTTTCCGAGTTTGTCGTGCATGTATCGAAGCTGGCATGCTGATGCTGGCAGTATGGTTGGCGCCCGGTGTCACCGCCGCCGAGTTGTTTCGTGTCACGCCAGCCGAAATCAAGTTGCAAAATAACTTCGCGCGAACGCAAGTCGTGGTGACGAAACTCGACGAGACCGGCAAGGTGTCCGACCGAAGTGATGATCTGACTTCAACCGCGACGTTTGCTTCATCGGATCCCAAAGTGTTCTCTGTCAATTCCGCCGGCGAGCTGCTGGCTGTGAATAATGGCAATGCGAAACTGACCGTCACCGCAGCTGGAGCCAGCCAGGAAATTGCGGTCGCGGTCAGCGGCACCGCAGAGCAACCCGAG
>CAZFLF010001275.1:0-2351 GCA_964519825.1 uncultured Pirellulaceae bacterium
TCAAAAAAGACGTCCCCTTCACCAAAGCCAGGAGTTGCCTGATCGCCATTGATCTCAACCCGCGTCAATTGGGTGTTGGGCGCTCCCCCGACAAATGTGATTTCAAATGTGTCGCCATGCACGTCGGTGCCGGCATCTTGCTCGATGTAAACACTACCCATTCGAATCGGATCGCCGTCCAGCATTCGGCGTGGTTCCATGGATTCGAAATGGCAGCGACGGTACTCATCGCTTTCCTGCCGGCGGCGGTCCTGGCCGCGGAATCTGCGAACAAGCTGACTAATCTTGGCTAATAACCCCACGTTTCACCTCCCTGCGAAACCGTCTAAAAGGGTCGAGAGTCGAGAGTCGAGGGTCGAGAGCCAGAGGAGGAGCCAAGGCGATAAGCGAGAGTCCGAAGCAAGCGCCTCTGGCTCTCGACCCTCGACCCTCGACTCTCGACCCTTGACCCTTTTCTATCGGACCGGCACGCTGACAAAGTTTGTTTTGTGCTTCCAGACCCGGACTGTTGTGTCATAACCGGATGAAACCAGTACTCCTTGGGAATACGCGAGCCTGGCAATGGTTCCGGTATGGCCGGCCAACTCCGCGGACTTCTCTTTGGTGCTCAGGTCCCAAATGTGAATGATGTTGTCGCTTCCGCCGGTGGCCAACTGATCGGGGCCGCAAAAAACCAGCGTCATGACTTTCGCACCCTGGCGCGGCAATTCCAGCACTTGCTCGCCGTTAACCCGCGAGATGACGACCTTGCGATCTTCGCCACAGGTTGCCAGCAAAGTTCCGTCGGGAGAGAACGACAAGTCACGAATTCGTTGCGAGTGAGCCGAGAATTCACCCAGCACATCGCCATCGACGCTGTTCCACAGCCGAATCATGCCGTTGCGCCCTCCACCCACGATTAGGGCATCGTCGAGGGAAAAGGCCACAGTCCGCATGTCGGCGGTCGGACAACTGTATTCGCGTAACCGATCTCCAGTTATTCCGTCGATGATTCGCAACTTGTCACCAAAGCCAACGACGCCGACCAGCTTGCCATCGTGGCTGAAGACAACTGACGTGACGACATGCGTTAGCTCAGAGTATTCCCGTAACTTTTCCCCTGTCGCCGCGTTCCACACAATCACACGGCGATCGTTGCCCGAAGTCACCAGCATTTCACCATTGGGTGAATAGGTCAGCGTGCGCACCCAGTCGGTGTGCGTGTCGAGGATCCTGGCGATGCGGTTCTCCACCAAGTCCCACACCCGAACTAAATGGTCGTCTCCTCCCAGCGCCACGAACCGGCCGGTCGGATCGATCGCCAGTGCGGTAATCACCGGCGGGTGTTCCTGACCGGCTTTGGGTTCCAACTGAATCAGCTCGCCAGTCCAGTCTTCCGCTCTTAGTGACGAGGACAAGACAGTCAAGCTGCCAATAACAACCAACCACAGGCTGAAAAGGCGCGCAATGATCCACGGGAACTTCATGTTCCTTTGACTCCCCCAGTGCAGCAGCCGATTGCAATTGCGACACATTCAACCTTTTCGAGCGGAGAAGATGGCAATTCCGACTGCGCGGTGAAACAACATCCCCAATCTGCGCATGCGCAGACCGAGCGGAAACGGGTCCATTTTCAATATCGGACCATTCCAGAGAACTGCTACAGGCGAAACCGCAGCGGGTGCAGTAGCTGGAAAGAAAGGGGGATTGGGAGGTTAGTACACGGCAGGGAACCAGACGTTGCGTTCAACAAGACGTTGGCTGATACTGTGGCTGCCTGCTCTAATCCGCAGAATGACACGCCGTTCAATTCATTCCTGAACCAAGCCATCATGTTGAGCAGTCCAAGCTTACGGCCAAATCTGATCGGCACGCCTTCGCGCTGTGCTTACGTGTTGGTCCCATTCCTCGCCTTGGCGGCGATTTGCTTTAGCGAGTCTGGACCGCAAGCCGCCGAAGTCTCCTTCACCCGCGACGTGATGGCTGTGCTGTCAAAGGCTGGCTGCAACTCCGGAGCGTGTCACGGCAATTTGAACGGCAAAGGAGGGTTCAAGTTTTCGTTGCGCGGTCAGAACCCGGATGCCGACCAAGAATGGTTGACGCATGAATCGGACGGTCGACGGATCGACCTCATGGTCCCCGAGAACAGCTTGGTCCTACTCAAAGCCACGGGTCAAGTCGCCCATCAAGGCGGCGTGCGGTTCCGGCGAAATTCGCTGGAATACCAGATTCTGCGGGATTGGATCGCCGGCGGAGCCCGTCAAGTAACCGAAAAGGAAGCAAAGCTCACGCAGTTGGAGGTAACCCCCGCCGAGCAAGTCGTGATTGGCCAGTCGGCAGACTCCGTGCCGTTACGCGTGTTGGCGTTTTTC